>JANLWF010000011.1:0-1502 GCA_031364385.1 Methylotenera sp. | reverse complement strand
GTTAGATGCGCGCGATTTGGTGGCAGCAAAACATGCTGGAATAAAGCGGAGCGGTAGTTCGATTTATTATGCGGTTTCAATAGATGCGGGTAAAACTTTTGCGCAAGAGAAAAAGCTTGCAGATAATAGTTGTGAATGTTGCCGTATTACTACTACCAGTAAGCCTGACGGTACTGGTTCAAATAGTACAGTGGTAGCGATGTGGCGGCATGTGTTTGAGGGCAGCGAGCGCGATCATAATATCGCCGAAATTCCCAAGGCAGGGGCAAAACCAGAACCGCATCGCGCCACTTTTGGGCATTGGGTGATAGATGGTTGCCCGCACCACGGTGCGGCGCTTGCCAGTGGCGGCGAAGATGCGAATTGGTGGGGTTATCATATGGCGTATTTTGATGGCAATGATAATAAATCTGGCTTGTACTACAGCCGTATGGATGGTGTGGCATGGGTGACATCCCCCGCGAAAAAGTTTGGTGATAATACAAAGCAAGCTGGACACCCCGCCATATTAAGCAATGGTGAAAATGTATGGCTAGTGTGGCGCGAGATTAAAGATGGCAAAAGTAGTATTTTGGGTATGTATTCTGAAGATGGCGGCAAAAACTGGAATACTGCCAAAACCCTTGCTGATGCTCAGCAGAAAGCAGATTATCCATTTTTGTTGCAGCATAAAAATACGGTTTATTTAGTATGGAATACGCAGGCTGAAGGCTTGCAAGTGCTTGCATTAACTAAGTAAACTTTAGCCAGTCTATGCGCTAGCCCTTATTGAAAATTTCTATTTTTGCCCCATAGTATCTATATGATATTTAAGGAGGGGCAACATGCGTTTTGATAAACTAACCACTAAATTTCAACAAGCTATCTCAGATGCGCAAAGCTTAGCTGTGGGTGCAGATAATACGGCGATAGAGCCACAGCATTTGTTGCTGGCCTTGCTGCAAGAAGATAACGGTGGTGCGGCTTCCTTGCTGGCAAAGTCTGGCGTGCAGCTTAACTCGCTTAAAACTAGCTTAAATACTGCGATTAGCAACCTGCCAAAATCGCCTGATGCGAGTGGTGAGGTAGCGATTTCACGTGACTTGAATAATCTGCTCAATGTCACCGACAAGCTCGCGCAAAAGCGCAACGATGCCTACATCGCGAGTGAGATGTTTTTGCTGGCGCTGGCAGATGATAAAGGCGAAACAGGCAAATTATTGAAGCAAAATGGCCTTACCAAAGGTGCGCTGGAAGCCAGTATCCATGAGGTGCGTGGCAATGATGCTGTGAATGATCAAGCCGATGAAAGCAATCGCGAGGCGCTTAAAAAATACACGCTAGACCTTACGGAAAGAGCGAGCTTAGGCAAGCTAGACCCTGTGATTGGCCGCGATGATGAGATTCGCCGTGTGATTCAGATTCTCGGCCGCCGCACCAAAAATAACCCCGTATTAATCGGCGAACCTGGCGTGGGTAAAACCGCGATTGTAGAAGGCCTGGCGCAGCGTATTGTGAATAAT
>JANLWF010000001.1:0-4672 GCA_031364385.1 Methylotenera sp. | reverse complement strand
AACAAACGCCCATGTTAGCGCAAGTGTATTTGCAAAAACACAGTATTGATGAAACAGACGCTTCAAAACCAGTGCGCTTTAGCTTGCTTGCAAAATGGGATCTTGCAGACCAATCCATCATGGCAGACTATTAAATCATGGCACAATTTAATTTACATTATTGGCTTTGGCAATCACGACAAATTGCAAAAAAATTAGGCCTTTTTGGCTTGCTTGGATTAGCTATTGCATTAGGATGCGGCCTGTTTTATGCAAGTAAAATAACACCCATTAATGATAAAATTTTACAACATAACAAAAGCATACAACAAGTTAAGCTAAACAATGCTGAACAAAAAAACTTGTCGATACCAATCAATAATGTGCCGCAACAAATTACCAACGACGATATTACCAAGTTTTACGCAAGGTTTCCTAATGGCGCTAGCCTGCCGAAATGGTTAAGTTTATTAAACGAAACCGCGGTAAAACAGGGCTTGTTGCTAAATCGTGGTGATTATAAGTTGACGCAAATTAAGTCAACTCAAATTAAGGCAAACCTAGGCCAGTTGTCACGCTATGAAATTGTGCTGCCAGTTACTGGGCAATATAGCCAAATACGTCAGTTTATTGCACAGGTGTTGTATCAAATGCCTGCCTTGGCTTTAAGCGAGATGCAAATCAAGCGTGAAAACACGCTTAGGCCTACAGTAGAAGCTAGGCTGGTATTTGTGCTAATGTTGCAAGGAGATCATTGGAAATGATTAATATTCCTGAAAAAACATTAGAAGGCAAACCTGCAACATCTATCAATAAATGGCTATTGCTGTTGTTAATATTAGCTGTAATATTAACCTTATGGATGATGTTACGAGAAGATAATACCGATAATACAATAGAGGTCATTAATCAAACAAATGCAGTACAAGACCCAATAGCTAATCTTTCAAATAGCAGTATTATCCCACCCAAAAAAGGGGTTTCGATGGCTAGGCAGCAGCCATTAATCCCATGGCAAAAACTAGAGCGTGCGCCATTAACTAGCCAGCCGCAAGATTTGTTTAAAGTGCATTCTTGGCTAGTGCTAGCCCCTGTCAGAAAGGTTAAACCGCAGCCAGCACCACTGCCTGTTGCGCCACCTGCGCCTTTTACTTATGTAGGCAAGTTAGATGATTCGCCCACAGGCACGCAATTTTTTTTGATGGAAAATGGCAGGTTATTTTCTGTGCTTAAGGGCGAAAAAATTGATCGACAATGGCGCTTAGATAATGAAGATGCGAGTAGCATACATTTAACTTTTTTGCCACTTAATTTGCCACAAACATTAACAAAAGCTTCAAAATCTGTATTTTTACCTGGGACTGTACCTGAGTCTCAGCCTGTAGAATCAACACCTGCTGAATTGAATTTGTAGAAAGACAAGGGCATGACATTAAATAATAAATTAGAACAACATCTTAAAAGTCTTTTAATTATGGTGTTTTTAACGCAAACAATCAGTTGCGCTTTTGCCCCTTGGGAAAAACCCCCTGTCAAGGCTCAAACGCCAGAAGAAGATTTAGTCATTGCTAAAAAAGCACTTGCACAAAAACCTGAGGGCATCAAACAACGTAAAAATTTGCTGGTTAGCCAAGAGGAGGCAGTGGCAGAGTTATCGGCTATGGCCGAGCAAGCAAAAGCTAAAGGTCAATATCAAGAGGCCAATGATTTTTATGATCGTATATTAAGTTTTTTACCAGAAGACCCAACGGCTATTAGTGGAAAAGCTGAGATTGAGCGACTAATAATACAATCTAAAAAGATAGATAAAGTGCCTGAGTTAACTGCAAATAATGAAACTGAAGCAGTCACAGAAATAGTACGTGAAGTATTAGTAGAAAACCCTAAGCAAAGCCAAGCAATTCAACTCCAGCAACAAATAAATGATAAAACTGCATCAGTTAAAACTGCACCTCCAAGGCTTAAGCCACCATTTAATAAGCCTGTAACGTTGGAGTTGCGTGATGCAAATATTAAAGTAGTGTTCGAGGCGCTATCGCGTGCCACTGGCATTAATTTTATTTTAGATAAAGACGTTAGGCCCGATACAAAGGCCACCATATTCATTAAACAGGCACGTATTGAAGATGCGATTGATTTGGTGCTCTCTAGCAATGGGTTACAAAAAAAGGCTTTGTCAGATAACACCGCATTGGTTTTTCCAAACACACCAGCCAAGTTAAAAGATTATCAAGATTTAATGATTCGGAGTTTTTACTTTACTAATACCAGCGCTAAACAGGCCTCAGCATTACTTAAAACCATGCTAAAAACAAAAGACATTTTTGTGGATGACAGGCTAAATATGCTGGTAATGCGCGATACACCTGAAATAATACGCTTGGCAGAGAAGCTAGTGGCGGCTAACGATTTAGAAGACCCAGAGGTGATGTTAGAAATTGAAGTATTAGAAGTGAGTCGTTCACGTTTACAAGAGCTTGGTATTGTTTACCCCAGTCAATTATCCGTACTTAGCCCTACTGCGTTGACTTTAGAAGCGCTTAAAAAATTAAATTCAAGCACTATTGGCGTGTCGCCCAACCCAGCGCTTAATTTCAAAAAAACCACGGGTGATGTTAATTTGCTGTCTAACCCAAGAATACGTGTTAAAAATAATGAAAAAGCTAAAATTTTAGTCGGCGACAAAGTGCCTATTATTACCACTACTTCTACCGCCAATGTGGGTGTTTCAGAAAGCGTGCAATATGTGGATGTCGGCTTAAAGCTAGACGTAGAGCCGCGCATCACTTTGGATGATTTTGTTAACATAAAAATAGGCTTAGAAGTAAGCTCGCTAGGCGAAAAAACCATTACTAGAAATGGCGCAACGGTTTATACCATTGGCACCCGCAACGCTAATACGGTGTTGCGCTTAAAAAATGGTGAAACACAAATTTTGGCAGGCCTCATTTTAGATGACGAGCGCAAAAATGCCAGCAAATTGCCAGGCCTTGGCGATATTCCACTGATTGGACGATTATTTTCGAATCAAGAAGACAGGAAAAGTAAAACTGAAATTGTGCTCGCCATTACGCCAAGAATTATTGGCAACATTAGCAGGCCGCAGGCTGAAATATCAGAATATTGGTCGGGTAGCGAAAATCGAATCAGTGACAAGCCACAAATTAATTTACCCGCAACAAATAGAGTGGCTATCCCACAAGATGGATTAAGTGAGCAAATGCGTTTACGGCAATTACAGACTCAAGATAATCAAAAGCCTGCTGCAATGCCACCGTCAACTACAAGCCCGTTACAACCCGAAATAGAATCATCTGTTCAGCCTGATGCTAGTGTAAATCCAGATGGGACTGAATTTTTACCTAATCCAGTTGAGCCACAACCTATAACGCCTGAAGCCATAGAGCCGCCCATTATCGACCCTGCAAGCCCACCACCAGCACCATGAAGCCGCGCCGAATAGGTTTTACATTAATTGAGCTCATTGTTACGGTGGCTATTGTAGCTATCTTAGCGAGTGTAGCCATGCCAATGTTGCAAATGAGTGTGCAACGCAACAAAGAAATTGAGTTACGGGCAAATTTACGCCAAATTCGCGAAGCCATTGATGCGTATAAAAAAGCGGCAGACGAGGGTCGCATAAAAAAAACTATTGAGGAAACAGGATATCCACCTAATTTAGAAATTTTGGTAAAGGGTGTAGTAGATGAAAAAGACATTAATAAAAATAAACTAAAGTTTTTACGCAAAATCCCATTAGATCCAATGACTAAAGCCGCGGATAAAAATACAGATGATTTGCCCAATAACTGGGGATTACGCAGCTATGCCAGCGAAGCAAGTGACCCACAACAAGGTGCAGATGTGTTTGATGTATATTCCCTAAGCCAGCAAATTGGCATTAATGGCATCGCTTATGCAAAGTGGTAAGCATCATCAATGGCATGGCTTTACCTTAGTAGAGTTATTAGTGGTATTGGCTATTTTAGCTCTGTTGCTAACTCTTGCAGTACCCAGATATTTCAGCAGTATTGAGCGTGCAAAAGAGGCGACATTGAAACAAGATTTAAACACTTTGCGTGAAAGTATCGATAAGTTTTATGCCGATACGGGGCAATATCCTAAAATATTAGATGATTTGGTGGAAAAAAAATACATCCGTAAATTACCAGTCGACCCCATCACCGAAAGCACCACTACATGGCTGCTAGTAGCCCCTGAGCCGCCTCTGGAAGGCGATATTGCTGACATTCATAGTGGTGCGCAAGGCACGGCTAAAGACGGCACTAAATATGCTGATTGGTAGATGTAGCAGACAAGCTGGTTTTACCTACATGGGGGTACTTATGCTGATCGCTATTGCTGGCATTGGCATGGCGGGTGTGGGTATGGTATGGCATCAAAATACGCAACGCGAGAATGAAAAAGAATTGCTGTTTATTGGTGAAGAGTATCGCGGGGCTATAGGCAGTTATTATGAAAGTAGCCCTAGTGCTGCCAAGCAATTCCCTCAATCTTTGGATGATTTGTTGCTAGACAAGCGCTTCCCTAATACCAAACGACATATCCGCAAGCTTTACGCAGACCCTATTACGCGCAATACACAATGGGGCTTAATCAAGCAGCAAGAACAGATTACAGGCGTTTATAGCGTATCTAAACTTGCACCCATTAAAAAATTTGGCTTTGCAGA
>JANLWF010000401.1:0-3340 GCA_031364385.1 Methylotenera sp. | reverse complement strand
CCTGCTATATTCCCAAACCTGAAAGATGATCTGCCAAGTGAAGCCAAGCTTAAAGCCTTAACAGTTCAGATTACGCAAGTTTATAGCGACTATCATGAGCCTATTATTGCAACGGAAAATACCAATTTAACTAAAGCTGATATAACTGAGGTGATGCCAGTCGCAACTGATGCAACCGAAGCTAAAATACCCGAACCTAGCACAACCGAAGTTGAAACAGACAAACCTGAGATACCCGAGGCTGACACGAAGAGTGAATACAAGGATGACAGTATTTCTGGTAGCAAATTAAAATCAATTTTGAATGAAAAGTACTATTCGTTGGGCGATCTGGATCAATTGCCAGAAACTCAAACAGATATCGACATTGAATCTTTAAATTTATTAAAATTTGCTCAAGGTGGTAAGCTTGAGCTTCGATTATGGGTAAATGAGCAAGGTCAAGTTGTCAACGTGGAGGTCATTAAATCAGAGATGCCATCCGCCTTTGTTGAGAGTGCGATAAAACTCTTTTTGCAGGCACAGTTTTCCGTAGGCAGGGTTAACAATAATCCAGTAAAGTTTGTTTCTAAGGTCGTGATTCGTTATGAGCCGCATTGAATAACCCAACTATATTATTTTCACAACAGCTTTTATAATGGCGTTTTATTTTAAACGTGAGTTCAAATTACTTAACAAGTTAGCAGTAATCAAGCCATTAATCACTCCGAAAAATAAAGCAGCTAGCGCAAAAATGGGGATTAAGTACATTACCCCCGTATGGGGAATAAGCCATAGCCGTACGATGATTAGCTGCCCTGCGATATGCGCGAAAGCCGCAAACATACTTAAGCTAATAGCACTAAAGTTTTTTTTTGGTAGATGTTGCGCTAAAAATAATGCGAGCAAGCTCAGTAAAGCGCCACTTAAACTTAGCACGAAGGTGGGCGATAAAAACTGGCCTAGTAGCAAGCTGCTGGCAAATACGCGTAGTAAGCTAACCCAAGCGGCAGTGGCAAAACCGTATTCATACAACACGAACAAGGTCACGATGTTGGCAATGCCAGGTTTTACGCCTGGCAGTGGCGATGGAATCACTGCTTCAATAATATGCAAGCCAATCGCCAGCGCAGTCAGCTTGGCGATGTGGTGATCTTCGGCGGTGGTTTTGATTTGCATTTGTTTCATTGATGTGTTGCCAACAAGCCAGAACCCTAATTCTTCTCCCCCTATGGGAGAAGAGAGTTATTAATAATTAAGCGAATCATAAGTACTTTTTGTGCCTATCAACTGCAGGCTAATTTGATTAGGCAAGCAGATAGCCACTTGCCCTGCGCGGCTTAGCCAGCCTTGATGCACGCAATATTGGTTGCGACAGGGTGATTGTTTAAAGCGCACTTTACCTTGGCTAATGCTAATCAAGCTTTCACCCATTGAACCAGTGATTTTAAGCTCGCGCATTTGGTTTAAATCGTAGGTACCAAGCACCTTATTACCTTGCCGAATTTTGAGTTTACTGGCAGGTTCAATGCTCCAAAATTGTTGAAACATGAAAATAACGGCAACTATGCTGACAACAATCACCAGCCAATCGCCAATGAGAGGTTTATGGTTGAATTTGAACAACATGTTTTGCCGCATCTTTATCTAGCCAAGTGATACGCTTTGCCATGGCGCTGCTCACCCAAATTTTATCAGTTGATTCAATGATCAAAAAATTCTCGACCCCCATTGATTTGGCAGCTTCTGTGCGCGAATCTGATTTGGCAATAAAAATCGGCTTAGAAGCCACGTCAGACATAACGCCAGCATTGCTTTGTGGCGGTATTAGCACCGTTACTGCTTGCATGCCCTGCACGGGGTAGCCTGTGGCAGGGTCTATAATATGGCAGTAACGTTTGCCGTCCAAATCAAAATAGCGCTGATAATCGCCCGATGTGCCAATGGCCCAGCCACTTTCTAAATTTAATACTGCAATTGCATTGGGTTTGCGCGGGTGTTGTATGCCCACGCGCCAAGGTTTTTCGCCATGCTTGCCGAGTGCAATAATATTGCCGCCAATATTAATCAATGCATTTTTAACGCCTTGTTTTCGCAAGTTAATGATGGCTAAATCGAGCGCATAACCTTTGGCGTAGCCACCAAAATCTAGCTGAACATGTTGATTGGTACTAAAAGCTTTACCGTTCTCAATGACAATGTCGGTCATTTGCGGATTTGCTTGTACCAAAATTTCAAGTTTTTTCTCGTCTATATTAGTTGGCTTAAACTCATCTTGTTGAAAGCCCCATGCTTCGATAAGGCCGCCAATAGAGGGGTTGAACGCACCTTTGGATTGTATGGATAGCTTAGTGGCATCTGCAATCATTGCAGCAACGTCAGGCTTAATAGTGACGGGAGTTTTACCTAAAGCAAACGCTCTGTTGAGCGTTTTAAGCTCGCTAGGCCGCCAAGCATGTAGGCGATTGTGCAGTGCTTGAAAATCACGAATGATCTGGTTAGAGATTTCTTGTGCTGCAGGTTCTGTTTCACCATAAATGCTGATGTCCACCAGCGTGCCAAATACGTAGCTTTGCGTGTTGTAGAGCGGCTCTGGTTTGGTGCAGCCCACCAAAAAAATAAAGATGAAAATTAAAAATAAGCGCATAGGCGCTACTATAGCGTTAGTTAAGGCTTCGTTCCAGCGCCAGCATAAATACTTGTGCGGGCTGGCAAGATGTTTGCGCTGCAATTTCAACCATGCCAGTGGGGCTAGTGACGTTAATCTCAGTTAAATGCTCGCCAATCACGTCTAGGCCAACCAAAAATAAACCTTCTTGCTTAAGCGTTTTGCCGATAGTGGTTGCGATTTCTAAATCACGTGCCGTGAGCTTTTGCGCAACCCCTGTACCGCCTGCAGCCAAGTTACCCCGCGTTTCGCCCACTTTAGGTATGCGTGCGAGTGCGTAGGGAAGCGGCTCGCCATTGATGACGATGATACGTTTATCGCCCTGCAAAATTGCGAGCAAATAACGTTGCACCATAATAGTTTGCCTGCCAAATTGGGTAGCGGTTTCTAAAATGACGCCTATATTGTGGTCAGCATCATGGATGCGAAAAATGCCGCTACCGCCCATGCCATCGAGCGGTTTTACTACGATGTCTTTGTATGTCGCTAAAAATTCACGAATTAAATCATGTTTGCTAGTGACTAAAAATTCTGGCGCAAATTGTGGAAATTTAGCGATGGATAATTTTTCATTCCAACTTCGTACCGATGCAGGATTGTTAATGACGCGCGCGCCTTGATTGGCGGCCAGCTCAAGTAAATAGGTGCTATACAAGTATTCGTTATCAAACGGTGGGTCTTTACGCATTAAAA
>JANLWF010000377.1:0-5502 GCA_031364385.1 Methylotenera sp. | reverse complement strand
GTTATTACGGTGGGCGACATCATCATTACCAAGCTTATCGTTGTGAAGGACAGTGCAGGTGTGTTCGAGACTATTCAATTAATGGCCAGCAAAGGCGTGCGGCGGCTGCCCGTTGTAGATGATGACGGTGAACTGGTCGGCATTATTACGCTGGATGATTTACTGCTATTATTAAGCAAAGAATTGGCTGCACTTACTAAATTGGTGGCTAAATTGGTAGCACGTGAGCAAAAAAATGAGGCCACTAAACGACGTTAACCCACAACTGCTATAAATTAGATTTAGGTTTGCTAGCAAATGTTTTTTCACGCAGATGTTGGCACCTGATGCAACGTTTTGCCGTTGGATAAGCGGATAATCGCTCAAAACCAATATCGCTACCGCAATCTATACACACGCCATAAGCACCCGCTTGGATACGATTCAAGGCTGCATTTAAGTCGGAAACTTTCTGCAGGTGCATTCCAATAACCGCGTTATCAATATCAACAATGGTGTCGGCTACCGCCTCATCGCCCGTGTCACCATCACCGCCAATATCAAGGTAATTCGACTTCAACGCAGGGTTCATCTCATGCTGCGTTTCATCGACTAATTGAGCAAGTTCCGCTTCCATTACACCTTGTAGTTCATCAATTTGGTTCTTGCTTATATTTGACATGGAGATTCCTCTTTCCTTATTTTTTGATAGTTAAAGTTTTTACCTATCAGCCAATGAGAGCCTTTAGTCTGTGATAAAGCCTTTGGTTCGGGGCTAATAAAATTGTAATAATGCGTATTCAAATACGATGTAACATCAATAATATCTTCCTCACTCCAACGTAACTGGGTATAGCCCTGCCAGCGATTGACTTGAGCTTTAAGGCTTTTCCAATCGGTCGCTAGCTTCTGCTCGCGCCAATGGATGGTTGAAGTGTGGCAAGCACTACAGTGCGTTGAATAGAGCAATCCTCCCCGTGCCTCGTTTGGTATCGTTTCAGCCAGCACCAAGGCATTCGCGCCAAAGAATAAGCACACTGTAAAAATAGACCGCTTTATTAGGCTCATCATCTACCCCACATAGCTTAACAACTCGCCTTGCTAAGCTATCAGCACATAACCAGCAACTTTTATTTGACCTTATTTGCGTCAATATATAGAAATTTTGTCGATGATAAAATGCGTGCAAGCACGTACATATATGCTGGCGTCTGACTGCTAAACTTATGTTTATTAAAACTAATGTTTATTTACACTAGCCAATTAGAATAATGGAGCCATGATGGACGACCGCATTCAGCAACTGTTAAATCAAATGACAGCACTTGAAGATGAGCTGCGCACCGCGCTCAACCAGCAGCAATCCAGCCTATTTTTTCAAATTAAAGGCAAGCGCGTCGAGTTTGAAAAATCCATCAAGCAAACACACCGTAAACTCAAAAAAAACTTCTTCCGTTGGCTAGTTACCGATAGGCCGCAGAACCTAATTACTGGGCCGATTATTTACTCGATGATTATTCCATTGCTGGTAACCGATTTATTCATTACTTTTTATCAGCTTACTTGTTTTCCGATTTATGGCATTAAAAAAGTACGCCGTGCCGATTACATTATTTTTGATCGACATAATCTGCAATATCTTAATTTTATTGAGAAATTTCACTGCACTTACTGTGCCTACGGCAGCGGCATGATTGCTTATATTAGCGAGATTGTAGCGCGCACCGAACAATACTTTTGCCCAATCAAACATGCGCGAAAAATACTAGGCACGCATGCGCGTTATGCACTTTTTTTAGATTTTGGCGCAGCCGAGAATTATGAAGCCAAACTTGAGGAGCACCGAGTATCACTCAACAATGAAGCTAAAAAAGGAGAATCAGAATGAAACTCACATTTTTAGGCGCAACAGGCACTGTGACGGGCTCTAAATATCTACTCACTAGCGAAACAAAATCTGGCGGCGAAGAGCGTATTATGATTGACTGTGGACTTTTTCAAGGCCTTAAGCAGTTGCGCTTGAGAAACTGGGCTGCACTGCCAATCAACCCAAAAGAGGTGCATGCGGTGGTGCTCACACACGCTCACATTGACCACTCGGGTTATCTGCCTCTGTTTGTTAAAAATGGTTTCTCTGGCAAGGTGTATTGCACTGAAGCAACGCGCGATTTGTGCGAAGTGTTATTGCTGGACTCCGCGCATCTGCAAGAAGAAGAGGCGAGATATGCCAACAAGGGCGGCTTTTCCAAGCACAACCCTGCTTTGCCGTTATACACGCAAGAAGATGCACAAAATGCGCTCACCCTACTCACCCCCGTTGATTATGAGCAAGAAATTGATTTGGGCGATGGCTTAACGGCAAAGCTTTCACCTAGCGGGCATATTCTTGGCTCAGCGTTTGTGCGCATTCAAGATAGTAAAACATCTATTCTTTTTTCGGGCGATATTGGTCGACCCCATGACATTTTGATGAAAGCGCCCGTACGCATCAAACAAGCGGATTATCTTGTGCTGGAATCTACTTACGGTAATCGCTTGCACGACCAAACTGATCCAAAAATTAAGCTAGCCGAAATCATCAATCAAACCGTTATTCGAAAAGGCGTTGTTGTCATTCCTGTATTTGCGGTCGGCCGTGCGCAAGAGCTGCTGTATTACATTCACCTGCTTAAAACTTCTGGCGCGATTGCCAACAACACGCCCGTTTATCTAAACAGCCCAATGGCGGTCGATGCGACTGCAATATTCAATCATTATCGTAACGAGCATCGCCTTACGCCTGAACAAAGCCATGCGCTATGTCATACCGCGCACATGGTCAATGGCATTGAAGAATCCAAGCGCTTGAATGAAACCAAAGGCCCAATGATTATCCTCTCCGCCAGCGGCATGGCCACAGGCGGGCGCATAGTGCATCACTTAAAAGCCTTCGCACCAGACCCCAAAAACACCATTCTATTTGTCGGCTTTCAAGCCACAGGCACTCGAGGCGCAGCCATGCTAGGCGGCGCTGAAAGCATCAAAATTCACGGCCAATACGTGCCAGTACGCGCCAATGTTGAGTACTTGCCCAACTTATCTGCACACGCAGATTACTCTGAGATTATTGCTTGGCTGGGCGGCTTTGAAAGCGCACCAAAGAAAACTTTTATAACGCACGGCGAACCAGTAGCCGCCGACGCCATGCGCCTACATATTGAAGAACAACTGCGCTGGAAAACTGTTGTGCCTGATTATCTGGAAACGGTGACTTTAGATTAATGTTGTTATGCCGCTGAATTAAGCTGGTTAATAATCTGACGCGCTTCTAGCGTCACTTCTGACGCCGTCATCCCCGCTGGCCCTAAGCCTTTTTTGGCCAGCGCATCTGCGGCTGCGCCGTGTACATAAACACCTAACTTTGCGGCCTCTAGTCCTGTTAAGCCTTGCGCCATCAAGCTGCCGATGATGCCGCTTAGCACATCGCCAGTGCCACCGCTGGCAAGCCCAACATTGCCAGTAGTATTGATAAACCAACTACCATCATGGTGCGCGCAAACAGTACCTGCACCTTTAAGCACGCAGCTGACATTTAGACTTTTAGCTAATTTGAGCGCGCTTTCGGTGCGGTTTTGTTGAATATGCTCAGCGCTGACATCAAGCAATCTGGCGGCTTCACCTACGTGTGGCGTAATTACCGTTTCTGCATTGTGGCTAATTACAATTGACGCCAAATGTAAGTGACTGGCAATTAAATTAAGCGCGTCTGCATCTAATAGCAAAGGGGTATTTTGCGCTAACCAATACTCTAGTAATTCAACGGCAGTATCCGATTGCCCTAAGCCTGTGCCGATGACAACACAATCGAGTTGAGGTAATTGACTAATGGCTAGTGACGAACGCAACATAATTTCAGGCTGAAAAATATCCACGCTGGGGGCATTTTCGCACAGCATGGCTGCGTAAACGCGCCCTGCTCCGCTATATAAGGCTGCTCGCGCGGACAGCAGCACTGCACCCACCATGCCTGTAGCGCCACCTATAATGGCTACGCTACCAAACAGGCCTTTGTGCGCATCACTATTACGTGCTGGCATTGCCCCTTGAAATAGGCTTTGCACTAAAAGATGTGGGTTATTTGGCTCAGTCACGATTAAAAAATCCTAGTTTTTCAATATCTCAACCGAGTTTCGCTTAAACCAAATCTCTAACAAGGCAATAGTAACAGCCAGCGTCACTGGGCCTAAAATAATGCCAGCGGGGCCAAATTGAAGCAGCCCGCCGATGACGGAGATAAAAATCAAAATGGTGTGCAGTTTTAACCGATTTCCAACAAAAACTGGCCTAAGAAGATTATCGACGGTGCCTACTATCAGTATGCCCCAAAAGGTAAGTATAAGTGCGCCTACCCAGCTGCCTTCAAGAGCCAGAAAGAGCGCTGCTGGCGCCCAAACAATTGAAGCGCCTAACATAGGCACTATGGCTAAAAAACTCATCACCAAGCCCCATAAGAAGGGTGCTGGCAGATCTAGCCACCAAAACATTAATCCGCCTAAGGTGCCCTGCACAGCCGCAATAGCAAACGTGCCGTAAACAGTTGCATGGATAGTATCGCCCACTCGGTTAAACAATTTGTCCATCTCGGCCTTTGAGAGCGGCGACAAAGACGTAATCGACTTTAGTGCCCAATGGCGATCACGCAGTAAAAAGAAAAGCATATAAAAAACCAAAATAAGCCCTATCAGCTGAAAAATTGAGCCTTTGACGATAGCGCCAGCAGCATTACCCAGCTTGGTGTTAAGCGTTTTAATGATGTCTGGGAAATTAACGTACTGATCTATTTTGGTCACAATAGATGCCAGCTGTGGTTGCGTTTCAAACATACGCCGCCACTCACCAGAATTTAGTCTCGTCTCAACTAATTGCGATCCTTTTACTACTTGTGTAAGCAGCTGCTCACCAACAAGCAAACTGGGGATAATGACTATCGAACCAATTAATAAGATAGAAGTGAGCGCAGCCAGATCAGGATGCTTGAGTTTTGATTCAAGCCATCGCTGTAAAGGGGTGAACATCACTGCCAATGTTAGCGCCCAAACAAGCACCGATAAAAATGGCATCGCCAATTTATAGCATAGGTAAATACCTAATGTAGTCGCCAGCATAAGCACCAAAGTCTGAACGTGATTGCGTGAACCCCAATCCTGCTCGGCGAGAGCTTCTAGCTGCTTGGTTTCTAATTCGCTCATTGTTTAGTGACCAAAGGTGGTTTTACTAAAATATATTTTGATTATAGTGCAAGGGGGCTCCCATCAGATTGATATTACAGCAATATCATCTTGAAGATGATTGATGCGACATAATAATCCCAGAAAGAATAAATAAACTATAGCAGTAGTTACATGATGAGAGAAAAGCATACGGAAGCCAAACAAACTCCCCAATATGGTCTTGGGGGGGGTTGGGGGTGGGACACAAAGCAAAAAAAACAGGTTTTTTTTTTTAATTAATAAAAAAATAAGCGAAAAGAAATGTAGCAATAAA
>JANLWF010000363.1:0-4030 GCA_031364385.1 Methylotenera sp. | reverse complement strand
TATCGGTGCATTTTTAAGTATGGCACGCGCAATAGCAATGCGCTGGCGCTGGCCGCCAGAAAGGCGCACGCCTCTATCGCCAATTTCATTTTGCAGGCCTTCTGGCAGCTGCGCAATAAACTCCCACGCATGGGCAGCTTTGGCGGCTTCAATCACTTCTGCCTCGCTCGCGTTTCTTAATGTGCCGTAAGCAATATTGTTAAACACGGTGTCGTTAAACAAAATAATATCTTGGCTCACTAGTGAAAACTGGCTGCGCAGATTCTTTAATTCAAGCGAGCGAATATCCACACCATCGAGCAACACCAGACCTTGTTGCAGCTCGTAAAAACGCGGCAATAAGTTCACAAGCGTAGTTTTACCCCCGCCAGAACGCCCTACCAGCGCCAGCTTCTCGCCTGGTTGAATGGTAAAACTTAAATTATTTAAAGCAGGTTTTTTAGCATTGTCATACCGCAAGCTCACGTTTTTAAATGTTATTTCACCATTTGAGCGCGCAAGTTGCTTTTCACCTTCGTCAATTTCTGCAGGTGTATCGATCACCTCAAACACACTTTGTGCGGCAGCTAGGCCAATTTGAATATCTTCGTTAGCCGCGGTAAGGTGCTTAATCGGCGAAATCATCATCAATAATGCCCCCACAAACGCCGCAAACTCACCCGCTGTAAAATGCCCAACCGAGTAATATACAATGAGTCCCAGCGCTACAGCCGCTAGTAACTCAACCACTAAGCTATTAAATCCTGAGATGCGCGTAAGCTTCATTTCTACCGTACGATTTTTAATCACAATTTTAGAAAATCTATCGTACTCGTAATCAGTCGCACCAAAAATTTTCACGATACGCTGCCCAGCAATCGCTTCTTCTGCGGCTTTGGTCATCTCACCCACAGTGCCCTGCACCTGCTTGGCACTGGCGCGTAATTTGGGTGACATTTTGCGCAGATACAAGCCCATCAAAGGTGCAACTAAAGCAAAAATTAAGGTGAGTTTCCAATCTAAATACAGCATGTAAGCCACCATGCCAACCACAGTCAACATATCGCGCACCACATTCATCGCCACGCGCGTGGTGACGATGGATAAACGCTCGGCATCGAAAGTGAGTTTCGAAGTCATCATGCCCGCTGAATTTGCATCGAAAAAGGTAACGGGAAGTTGCATCAAACGCGCAAATGCTTCTTGCCGCAAAGTCGCCACCACATGACGCGCCACATAACGCATACCATAAGTGGAAGCGAAGCTGGCAAAGCCACGCAAGGCCATTAGCCCAAACAGCATTAGCGGCAAGAGTATGACTTTATCGGGGGATTTGTTAACGAAACCTTCGTCTGTCACCTGCTTAATTAAGGCTAAAAAAGCCGTATTGCTGGCAGATAAAATGAAGATGGAAATGATGCTGATGCCGAAAAAAACTTTGTGCTGCCAAGCGTAGCGAAACAAACGCAAGTACAACATTTTTGCGTTGGCAATATGCGGTGTTTTTTCTTTATTACGAGAGGATTTCGACATCGTCTTAGTATGAAAATCTAGTAGTCGAATTGGGGTAAAAATTATTAGAAATATTAATTATTAGAACCAATCTTATTCTGAGCCAATTTGGGTAGCAAAAGTAATGTGCGTGTAATTGGCCTGGCGAGAGGCTTCCATCACGTTAACCACCGATTGATGCGTCGCTTTTGCGTCTGCATTAATAACAATGGTAGGCTCTTTACCATCTCCAGCGGCCTTGGTAAGCGCGCTGGCAATCGCACTAATTTCAGCACCTTCGACTGCATTACCATTCACCATGTAACGCCCACTTGCATCCACTTCCACCGTAATCACCAAAGGTTTATCTAATGGGCTATTAGCCTCGGCTGTAGGCAAATTAATTTGCAACTCACTGGTGCGCGAAAAAGTCGCACTCACCACCAAGAAAATAATAATCACCAATAATACGTCGATTAAAGGCACGAGATTCATCTCGAGCTCTTCGTGTCGTCTGCCGCGTTGAAAATTCATTATTTGCGCTCGCCGTGTAATATTTCAACTAGTTTGATGGCCTGCTGTTCCATGTCTACCAGCAAATCATCCACTTTACTGCGGAAATAACGATAAGCAATCATCGCTGGCACAGCGACCACAATACCCGCCGCCGTGTTATAAAGCGCCACGGAAATACCACGCGCAAATTGCGCTACATCGTGACCGCTATTGGTAAACGATCCAAACAGCTCTACCATACCAATCACCGTGCCTAGCAAGCCCAACAACGGCGCTACTGTAGCGATGGTGCCCAGAATTGGCAAATAGCGCTCTAATTTATGCGCCACGGCACGGCCTGTTTCTTCAATCGCCTCTTTAGTTACTTCGCGCGAGTTTTTTGCGTTCGCCAAAGCACTTGCAAACACTTGGCCTAACAGTGAATGTTGCTCTAATTTATTCAGTGTTTCTTTAGTGACGCCGCCTTGGCTCAACCATTTTTGCACTTCTGGCAGCAAGTTGCTTGGCGCCACCGCATCAGAACGCAATGCCCAATAACGCTCACCGATAATCGCCAACGCGATGACTGATGCAATGATAAGCGGCCAAATTGGCCAACCAGCGGCCTGAATAATTCCCCACACAGCAATACTCCTTAAGGATTCAAAAAACTCTCGCTACTTTAGCTGGAAGCGCGTGTTTCGGCAAGTTCCACCTAGTCTATTTTATATTTATTTAATTGTTATCGTGCCAATATCTTGGCTGATTTTGCCGCCAAGCTTCGATTTTAATGGGATTGTTCTGTGTAGAACCTTTGTTTTTTATAAAATTAAGCAGCATAGCACCTTGATAGTCCGAGCGAAAAACATCGGCCCCGCTTGCCATATAGCGTTCCACAATCAATGGCTTAGGATGTTTAAATCGGTTCAAATACCCTACTGTAAAAATGATATGTTGCGCGCCCACCGCCGCTATAAACTCTGAGGTGGATGAAGTTTTACTGCCGTGATGTGGCACAATTAATACATTGCTAGCAAGACCGTCCTGATTGACTTGCAACAGGTTTGTTTCTGCATTTTTTTCAATGTCGCCAGTGAGCAAAACACTGCCGAATCGGCTAGTCACTTTCACCACGCAACTTCGATTGTTATCTTTAATTTCAAGGTTTTCATAACTTTCAGTGCTTGGGTGCAGCACTTCAAAATTGACTTTGTCCCATTGCCAATACTGACCTGCAAAGCACTTAAATTGCTGTGCTGGTAGTTGCATTTCTGCGGGTAAACTGTATGAACTCAACAGCCAAATCACAGGTATTTGTGCTAACACAGAGACCACACCGCCGCTATGATCGATGTCGTTATGGCTCACTATAAAACCGTCTAATTTTTTAATGCCTTCACCACGTAAATAAGGCACGACGATGCGGCTGCCTGCGTCGCTTTGCGACGAAAATTGCGGCCCTGCGTCGTACAGCAAGGTGTGGTTTGCAGTTTTAATCACCACCGCCAAACCTTGCCCAACATCTAACACGGCGACTTGCATTTCGCCTTCGGCTAATTTTGGCAAGCTAACAAAAAATATTGGTAACAACAACACCAAGCCCAGCCAGCGTTGCGGAAAGCCGCGCGGCAGCAATAGCCACAATACACCCAACATGGCCACCAGCATTGCCCATATTGGCGGCGCAGCTTGTTGCCAGGTAGGTAAATTTGATAAAAAAGTCAAACCTTGCATACAAATTTCTAAAACAAAATGCGCGGCCTGCAAAATAAAGTCAACGTGAATTAAGCTACCCGCAATCGCCAGCGGCACGACGATTAAGCTAATGATTGGAATGGCAAATGCATTGGCCAGCGGCGATACGATAGAGGTTTGCCCAAACATAAAAATCAACATAGGTAGTAAACCTAAGGTAATCGCCCATTGCGTATTTAGCGCCTCTTTAAACCAATGCTGAGTGGCTAATCGACCCACTGAAACATAGGCAATAAGCGCCACCGCGCCAAACGACAGCCAAAAACCTGGGGCAATAACCGCCCACGGATCGAGCAAAACCACCACCATT
>JANLWF010000328.1:0-9481 GCA_031364385.1 Methylotenera sp. | reverse complement strand
CGCCCTCGCTACTCATCAGGCGGTTTAATTCTTCTAGGCGCTCGCTCAGGCTGGCGAGCTTTTTTTGCATGCTGGGTTTCATAATTTGATTTCTATGTCTTTTAAGGCGATTGTGTCTTGCGGAAATTGTGCCAAAATTTGCTTATCTTGCGTGATTAGTTTTACTTGTAAATGCTTTGCTAACGCCACAAATTCGCAATCGTAAGCCGAGCATTGGCTTCTGCTTGCCAGCTTTAAAACTTCTAAACTATTGGTTTGATATTCATTGCCTGCCATTAAAACTTCAGCTTCATGTTGAATTTGGTAAATCTGTTCTAAGCTCATTAAACCTGCGCGCACATATTTGGTGAGCGTATTACGCATTTCACTGCGCCACAACAACGGGGCTGTCCAATCCACATCTTGCAAAATAAGGCTTTCAGCTTGCGCGGTAAAGTCACTCGTCAAGTAAAGCGCCGCAATCACATTGGTATCAACAACAATCATAATGCCAACTTCTATTCTCTACCTTGTTTAATCGCATCATTAATATCATCCGCACTAAAAGTTAGAGGTCCGAGTGCGCGCCTTAGCTCGCGTGCCTTTGCAAGGTGTTCATGGGCGTTATTTTTTACGGGCAATAAACTTTGCTCTAAGCAGGCAATAATCTCGCCGTTAAGGCTGCGATGATGTGCGTCAGCCGCCGCGCGCAGGCTGTTGTAAACGTGATCTGGAATGTTTTTAAGTGTGATAGAAGTAGCCATGATGAACCCTTAAAACCGTAAAGAAACCATTATGGTATAAATTTGCTTAAATTACAAATAGGCTTTGCAAATTGGCAGCTAGTTTAAATATAAGTCTAGTGCTTGATTTGGTAGAGTTGCTTAAGGATATTTTCTAATTTGGCATGCTCGTCGCCGTGGGCTTGATTAAGCGCGTGGCTAGGCGCATGCAAAAATTTATTCGTGAGCGCATTGCTTAAGGCTTCGAGCACTTTTTCGGGCGATTCACCTTTTTGAATCAGCTTCAGTGCTTTTTCTAGCTCGGTTTGGCGCGTACTTTCCGCTTGGTCCCGCAGCGCTTTTATGGTCGGTACTGCGTCACGCTTTTTCAGCCAGTGCATAAAGGTTTCAACGCGTGCAGTGACAATGGTTTCGGCATCTAATGCGGCCGCTTGCCGATTTTCCATGCCGTCGTTTACCACTTGCGCTAGATCATCCACCGTGTACAAAAACACGTCGTCTAGCTGCGCTACTTCTGGCTCTATATCGCGCGGCACGGCTAAATCGACCATAAACATAGGGCGATGCTTGCGTGCTTTAACGGCGCGTTCGACCATGCCCAAGCCGACAATCGGTAGCTGGCTGGCGGTGCTGGTAATGACGATATCAAATTCGCTTAATCGATGCGCTAAATCGTTGAGTAAAATGGCTTCAGAACTAATGCCCTGAGAAATAATTTTTTCAGCTAAGCTTTCGCCGCGTTCAAGCGTGCGATTCGCGACAGTCATGCTTTTAGGTTTTTGTGCAGCAAAATGGTCTGCGCACAACTCTATCATTTCGCCCGCTCCAATAAACAAGACCCGTTGCTGGCTGATGTCGCCAAAAATACGTTGGGCTAATTTAACCGCAGCAGCGGCCATGCTAATCGAGCTGCCGCCAATATCGGTATTGGTACGCACTTCTTTGGCCACTTCAAAGGTGCGCTGGAAAAGCTTATGCAGCAGCGTACCCAGCGTGCCTGCATCTTGTGCAATTTTTACCGATTGCTTAAATTGTCCCAAAATCTGCGGCTCGCCTAGCACCATGCTATCTAGCCCGCTGGCGACGCGAAAGGCGTGTTTCACCGCATCTTGATTGCTAAGTGTATAGGTGTAAGGTTGAACGCTATCAATATCCAGCTGATGATACTTTGCGAGCCAATGCACAATGGGCTCAGCATTGGCCGATTGCACGTAAATTTCGGTGCGATTGCAAGTGGATAAAATAGCTGCTTCAATCGCATTTTTTGCGGTTAAATCGTTAAGTGCGTGGCGCAAATTAGCGTCAGTAAACGCCACGTGCTCGCGAATTGAAATGGGTGCGGTGGTGTGGTTCACACCAATGGTATAAAGCTGCATGATGCTATTTTACCAACTCTTTGAACTTGTTGAGATAAAAAACGTGAGTTAGGATAAAAAACCTAGGCGCAAGGCATGGTAAGAACAAAAAAGTACGTTAAAATAACGTATTCACTCACTTTTAGCTGACGCAAGTCGCAAGGATAAATTCAAATGAGCAAAACCTATAGAATCGCCCCGAGTATTTTATCGGCTAACTTTGCCAAATTAGGCCAAGAAATCGATGATGTGATTTCTTCTGGCACCGATTTTGTGCACTTTGACGTAATGGATAATCACTATGTGCCAAACTTAACCATTGGCCCGCTAGTGTGCGAAGCGATACGCGAAATCGCAGGCAAAGTGGGCGGCATTATTGATGTACATTTGATGGTAGAGCCAGTGGATCGCATTATTCCTGACTTTGCCAAAGCAGGCGCCAACATCATTACCTTTCACCCAGAGGCCTCAAAACATATTGACCGCAGCCTTGCTATGGTGCGCGATTTAGGCTGTAAATCTGGCCTGGTATTTAACCCCGCTACACCATTGCATTATTTAGACCATGTGATGGATAAAGTGGACATGGTGCTGTTAATGTCAGTCAACCCAGGTTTTGGCGGCCAAAAATTCATCCCAGAAACGCTTAATAAATTACGTTTAGCCCGCGCAAAAATTGATGCTTATACCGCAGCCACAGGTCGCGAGATTTATTTAGAAGTAGATGGTGGTGTAAATGCGATGAACATTGCAGAAATCGCCCGTGCAGGTGCAGATACATTTGTGGCGGGCAACGCAATATTTACCCAAGGTAAAGACACGGATAAAAATCGCTACAACACGATCGTTAGCGAGCTACGTGCGTCATTAGCTACCGTGTAAAAAATAAACTCATATTTTATATGGCGTCACAATACAGCGTTGCCGCACAAAAGAATAATCACTTACATATAAAACATATGCTGTGCATATATTTTTTGCTAACGCCTTGTCTTGTTTCCAGAATCTAATTTTTATGGGGTTTAAATTTTTTAAGGCTAAATCAAGTTGGTGCAAATTGATGTACTAAAGTTTAGAGTTAAAGCTGTCATGATCGATCTTGACGGGACGCTGATTCATACCGCGCCCGAAATCGCGGCAGCAGCTAATGGGATGTTGGCCGACTTAGATTTGCCAGTTTTACCACTGCAAAAAGTAGAAAGTTACATTGGCGCTGGCGCGCAAATGTTGGTTAAACGCTGTTTAACGCAACAATTAGGCAATGAGCCAGACGCGGGATTGTTTGTGCAAGCCGAGAAGTTATTTTTTGCGCGTTATGCAGAAAATGCGGCAATGAGCAAGCCTTATGATGGCGTAATAGAAGGCCTGCAATCCTTATGGAATAAGGGCTACAGGCTGGCTTGTGTTACCAATAAACCAGAGCAATTTACCTTGCCATTACTTAAAAAGGCAGGCTTGGCAGATTTTTTTGACATAGTGGTCTCTGGCGATAGTTTGCCAAATAAGAAGCCAGACCCTATACAATTGCATCACATTTGTGCAAAATTCGATGTGCCTGAGTTTGAGGCGATGCTGGTGGGCGATTCTGCCACCGATATTGCTGCAGCCCACGCGGCTGGCTGTTATATTGTCACAGTGCCGTATGGATATAATCAAGGAATGCCGATTGATATTAGCCAAGTTGATGCTACGATTGATGATTTAACCAACTTAATCGATATTTTAATATAAACTTTTTTAAGTAAACATGATGATTTTTTTAAACAATAATTTTCTAAGCTGGCGTGGCTTTTGGCGAAGCTAAGCACGCGCTTGCCTGTTAGCACAGGTCAAGCCGATACCAGCGGCTATTAAAAATTAGCTGCATTTTAAGAAAATAATTAGGCTAAAAAAAACAGGAAAGCACATGTTTACAACCATCAATCAAACCGAATTTAATTCGCTTGCAAAACAAGGCTACAACCGCATTCCACTGGTGCTAGAGACCTTTGCCGATCTCGATACACCGCTTTCACTTTACCTCAAACTTGCCAATCAACCTTTTAGCTACTTGCTAGAAAGTGTGCAAGGCGGTGAGCGTTTTGGGCGTTATTCCATCATCGGTCTGCCCGCCAAAACGCGCATTGTGGCGTATGGTTTTACCGTGCAACTACTTGAAAATAACAAGATAATTGAAACGCACGAAAACACCAATGCGCTAGATTTTGTAAAACAATTTCAAGCGCGCTTTAAAACACCGCCGTATGAAGGCCTGCCGCGCTTTACAGGCGGCTTAACGGGCTATTTTGGCTACGAAACCATTCGTTATATTGAAAAACGTCTGGCTGAAACCAGCAAGCCAGACGCAATCAATACACCAGACGTGCTGTTAATGGTTTCTGAAGAAATCGCCGTGGTAGATAACCTGAGCGGCAAGCTGTATTTCATTGTTTACGCAAACCCAGATGAAGCTGACGCTTATGATAAGGCACGTTCGCGCTTAAGTGATTTAGTGCAAATGTTACGCAAAACTGTGGCGATTCCAAGCGCTGCGCCAACAGCCAACACGCAAGCGAAATCAGAATTTGGCGAAGAAAATTTTAAAGCCGCCGTTAAAAAAGCACAAACTTATATTTTAGAAGGCGACATCATGCAAGTGGTGCTTTCGCAACGCATGTCGCAGCCTTTTAGCGCACCGCCGTTAAGCTTATATCGCGCCTTGCGCAGCTTAAATCCATCGCCGTACATGTTTTATTACGATATGGGCGATCACCACGTGGTTGGGGCTTCGCCAGAGATTTTGGTGCGTTTGGATGACGGCGTTGTCACTTCGCGCCCAATTGCAGGCACACGCCCACGCGGCAAAACGCGTGAGCAAGATTTGGCGCTGGCGGACGAATTATTAGCTGACCCAAAAGAGCGCGCAGAACACGTGCAACTGATGGATTTAGGCCGCAACGACGTAGGTCGCGTGGCGCAAATTGGCACGGTAAAAGTGACCGACAACATGATGATAGAACGCTACAGCCACGTCATGCATATTGTCAGCAATGTAGAAGGCAAGTTAAAACTTGGGCTAGACGCGATTGACGTATTGAAAGCGACTTTCCCAGCAGGCACGGTTTCGGGTGCGCCAAAAGTTCGCGCGATGGAAATTATCGACGAGCTAGAACCTACCAAGCGCGGCATTTACGCAGGCGCGGTGGGCTATTTAGGTTTTAACGGTGATATGGACGTGGCGATTGCGATTCGGACTGGTGTGATTAAAAATAATATGCTCTACGTGCAAGCAGGCGCGGGCATCGTGGCCGATTCAATCCCGCAAAGTGAATGGGATGAAACGCAAAATAAAGCTAAAGCAGTATTACGTGCTGCAGAAATGGTGCAAGCTGGTCTTGACAGTACCGTACACGCGCAAGGGGCGTCCCCGCAGAATATATCAGCTAAAGCTGATTATTCGTAAGTGAAAGGAGCAAAATAATGTTACTGATGATTGATAATTACGACTCTTTTACCTATAACCTAGTGCAGTATTTGGGCGAGCTGGGGCAAGATGTGCAGGTTTATAGGAACGACGAAATTAATTTGAAAAAAATCACTGAATTAAAGCCAAAATACATTGTGATTTCACCTGGCCCATGCACGCCGAATGAGGCAGGTATTAGCTTGGCGCTGATTGAAGAATTTGCAGGAAAAATCCCGCTGTTGGGTGTTTGCTTAGGCCATCAAAGTATTGGCCAAGCTTTTGGCGGAAAGATTATTAAAGCCAAAACGCTGATGCACGGCAAAACCTCACTCATACATCACACCAGCAAAGGCGTGTTTACAGATTTGCCCAATCCATACACCGCCACGCGCTATCACTCGTTGGTGATTGAGCGCGAAAGCATACCTGATTGTTTAGATGTCACCGCATGGACTGACGATGGTGAAATTATGGGCGTAAAGCACAAAACTTTGGCAGTAGAAGGCGTGCAGTTTCATCCTGAATCTGTGCTGACTGAACACGGCCACGATTTGTTGAACAACTTTTTGAAAGCCTATTGACTACCCTCTTGCCCTTTAAGGGAGAGAGTTAGGGTGAAGGTAGAATGATTTTTAAAAATACATTAGAGCAAGTTTTAGCTGGCCGTGATTTAAGCCATGCCGACATGCTGGCCATTATGCAGCAAGTGATGGTTGGTGAGCTAACGCCTGCGCAAATCTCGGGTTTTGTGATTGCTTTGCGCGTTAAGGGTGAAAGTGTGGATGAAATTACCGCCGCGGCAACCGTAATGCGGGCGCTATCAACCAAAGTGAAAATTGCTGATAACGCACATTTAATCGACACCTGCGGCACGGGTGGCGATGGCATTCAAACCTTTAATGTTTCTACCGTTTCTGCTTTTGTTGCCGCTGCTGCGGGTGCAAAAGTAGCCAAACACGGCGGGCGCTCGGTGTCATCAACTTGTGGCAGCGCTGATGTGCTAGAAGCGCTGGGTGTGAAAGTGAATTTAACGCCACTGCAAGTGGCGAAATGCGTGGATGAAATTGGTATAGGCTTTATGTTTGCGCCCAATCATCACAGTGCTATGAAGCACGCCGCACCTGTGCGCCGCGAGTTGAGCGTGCGGACGATTTTTAACTTGCTTGGCCCGCTGACAAACCCCGCCAATGCTAGGCGGCAGGTGATGGGCGTATTCAGTCAAGATTTAACTTTAAAGCTGGCAAAGGTGTTGCAGAACTTAGGTTCAGAGCATGTGCTAGTGGTGCATGGCGCCGATGGCATGGATGAAATTTCTTTCACTGGTGACACCTTTGTGGCGGAATTAAAAAACGGAAAAATTAGCGAATATATGCTTAACCCCGCCCAATTTGGCTTGCAGATTCACGCGCTTAAAAGTATTCGTGTAGAAAATGCGGAAGAATCAAAAGCGATGATTTTGGATGTTTTAGGTGGTAAAGCTAGTGCTGGCATACAGAGCGCCGCACGTGATATTGTGCTGCTAAATGCGGGTGCAGCGATTTATGTAGCAGGCCTGCAAGCCAATATCCATGCGGGTATTGCACATGCCGCGCAAGTGATTGACAGCGGCCAAGCCTTGGCAAAATTAAACGCATTGAAAGCAATGACAAATAAAGAAATGCAATGAAAAAACATTTATTAGTATTATTGGCGATGTGTGTAGCCTTAAGCTTTACCGCTTGCCGCGTACCAACTAATAATGCGACTGGCTCGCAAACACTTGAATCTACACCCGCAGTTGCAAGCGCCAGCATGGATGCAGGCGCGATTGTTGAGGCCTATGGTGCGCATCGCAATGTGCCGCAAGTGCAAGGCAAAGGCATTGTGGTAAAGGTATTAAAAGACGATACCAAAGGCTTACAACATCAAAAGTTTTTGCTCAAGGTAAGTGACAACATTACCATTTTAATCGCGCATAATATCGATTTAGCGCCGCGCGTGGCCGATATAAACGAAGGCGACACGGTGGCATTTAAAGGTGAATATATTTATACGTCCAAAGGCGGCACCGTGCATTGGACGCATAAAGATCCGCGCGGGCATCATCAAGATGGTTGGTTGCGCCATAACAACAGGACTTATGAATAATGCAAATGAGTAAACATGAGTGATATTTTAAATAAAATTTTAGTCACCAAGGCGATTGAAGTGGCTGCAGCAAAAGCCAAAATTAGCTCGGATGAAGTAAAAGATTTAGCTTTATCTCAATCTAAGCCGCGTGATTTTATAGGTGCAATTCGCGCAAAAATTGCGACAAATCAAGCAGCAGTAATCGCCGAAATTAAAAAAGCCAGCCCATCAAAAGGCATAATCCGCGAGAATTTTAACCCAGCTGAAATCGCTACGAGCTATGAGCTAGGGGGTGCAGCGTGTTTGTCAGTACTCACTGACATTGAATATTTTCAAGGCAGCGCCGATTATTTAAAACAAGCGCGTGCAGCGTGCCATTTACCCGTGCTGCGCAAAGATTTTATGATTGACATTTACCAAGTGTACGAAGCGCGGGCCATGGGCGCTGATTGCATTTTGTTGATTGTTGCCGCGTTAGAGCTTAGTAAAATGCGCGAGTTGGAAACCATTGCGCACGCGCTTGGCATGGCGGTACTGGTAGAAGTGCACGATGGCGATGAACTAGAGCTAGCCTTGCAGCTAGAAACACCGCTAGTGGGCATAAATAATCGTAATTTACGTACCTTTGATGTCACGTTGCAAACCACGCTGGACTTGCTAGGCAGGCTGCCAGATGACAGAATTATTGTCACCGAAAGCGGAATTTTTACGGCGGATGACGTGAAGTTAATGACAGACAACAGTGTGCATACATTCTTGGTGGGCGAGGCGTTTATGCGGCAAGACGACCCAGGGGCAGAGCTGAGAAAAGTATTTACTTAATTTTAAGCCACAGAGAACGCAGAGCTCACAGAGAAAACCAACCACGTCATTTACGATAAACCTTGCTAGACGTAATGCATTTCTCTGTGTACTCTTTTATCTCTGTGGCTAATTAGTTTTTCAAAGGGCTTGATAATGACCAACCAATTTTTAGCAATCCGCCCACGTCGTATGCGTAAAGATGAATTTTCGCGGCGTTTGATGCGAGAAAACGTGTTGACGACGAATGATTTAATTTACCCCGTGTTTGTGTTGGATGGCGAAAATCGCACCGAAGACGTAAAATCGATGCCAGGTGTGCAGCGCCAAAGCATCGATGTGCTGCTAAAAACAGCGGGTGAATGCGTTAAGTTAGGCATCCCTGCGCTTGCACTTTTCCCAGTGGTAGACCAACAATATAAAACCCTAGATGCCGCAGAAGCCTTTAACGGCGACGGGCTTGTGCCACGGACGATTAAAGCGCTCAAAAATGCCTATCCAGATTTAGGCATCATCACCGATATCGCGCTAGACCCATACACCACGCACGGCCAAGATGGGTTGATTGACGACACGGGTTATGTGATGAACGATGAAACCGTTGCTGTATTGGTAAAACAAGCACTTTGCCACGCCAAAGCAGGCGCAGATATTGTCGCCCCAAGCGACATGATGGATGGCCGCATCGGGGCGATTCGGGATGCGCTAGAAGAAAATGGCTACATTCACACCAAAATTTTGGCCTACTCCGCAAAATACGCCAGCGCGTTTTACGGGCCTTTCCGGGACGCGGTTGGCTCGGCCGGCAACCTGGGCAAGAGCAACAAGAAGGTTTACCAGATGGACCCGGGCAATACCGACGAGGCCCTGCGCGAAGTGGCGATGGACATTGCCGAAGGCGCCGACATGGTCATGGTCAAGCCGGGCATGCCTTACCTGGACGTCCTGCGACGTGTCAAGGACGAGTTCCGCATGCCCACCTTCGCCTACCAGGTCAGCGGTGAATACGCGATGCTCAAGGCGGCGGCACAGAACGGCTGGCTCGACCA
>JANLWF010000316.1:0-1539 GCA_031364385.1 Methylotenera sp. | reverse complement strand
TGTAAAAACGCTATTTTACTACCTAGTTAGCAATCCGCCATGCCAGTTTTAAGCTGCTTCGCGAGGTTTGTTTACTTTTTCCTGTTTATAATCATGTGGAGCGAGTGGGTGAATTGGGCATGCTGTGTAGTGTGAGCGATGCCAAAATACTTGATAAATTAACAATACGGCCAGCGGGGGCTTTTTTAATTAGTGGCAATAGTTTTTGCGTGAGTTCAATCACGGCAAATAAGTTGCTGTGAAAGGTTTGCTGAAGGGTATCAATACTTACGGTACTGCTGTTATTGCACCCCATCAGTTGCTCTTGGTTGATGCCAGCGTTATTGACCAGAATATCTAATTTGCCATAATACTTATTTAAATGCTCATAAGCGGTGTCGGCAGATTTTTCTCGGTTTGCATCGTAGTGAATGGCTTCAGCTTTATATCCTAAGGCTTGTAATTGTTTGGCTGCAGTTTCACCTTTAGCTGTGTCGCGTGCGCCAATGACAACTGTAATACCTAGAGCGCCTAAGCCTTTAGCGGTTTCAAAACCAATGCCACGATTTGCGCCAGTAATAAATGCTACTTTTTCTGATGATGTTGTCATTTTTAACCCTTAAATTTATATTTGTACCAATCGGTAAGTAAATAATAGAGGAGTTAAAATAGTTTGTCAACACTATTTTGTACCTAGTGATAAAATATTATTTTTAATTGTGATAGCTACTGAAGTGATTGAAGCAATGAATACTGAAGAAACCATCAAACAGCCTATAAAACAGCGTGGCCGTCCACTGGCATTTAACCAAGATGAGGCTTTAGATAAAGCATTAAAAGTCTTTTGGTCGCGTGGCTATGAGGGTGCTTCTATGGCTGAGCTAGCCGATGCTTTGGGTATTAATAAGCCGAGCATTTATGCGGCTTTCGGCAATAAAGAGGAATTGTTTCGTAAAGCGTTAACGCGATATGTAACAGGGCCAGCCGCTTTTGTGACTGAAGCCATGAAACAGCCAACTGCGCGCCAAGCAGTTGAAGAGTTCTTGCTGCAAGCGGTTGGTTTTTTTAGTGATCCAAGTACACCAAACGGTTGCATGATTGTGCAAGCTGCGCTGACTGGTGGACAAGGTTCGAGCGTGATTCAGCAAGAGTTGATTGCTTATAGAAAAAACTTTGAAGCTTCTTTTAACGAACGTTTTGAGTTAGCGCAAGCGCAAGGTGATTTACCACCAAATGTGAAGACCAAACAACTCGCGAAATATATAGCCACGATACATCAAGGCATGTCGGTACAAGCCACTAGCGGCGCAACACGAGAAGAGCTGCAAGCAATCGTTGAAATGGCTATGAAAAATTGGCCTAGCTAATAACTAGCAAAGCAATTGAATCTAGGTTTAATGAAGTTGATTCAGCTCTAATTCACGTAATTTTGGTGCTAATTTTGCGGTAACGCCTACCACCGTCAGCGTCATCAATCCACCAAAAATTACTGAAGGTACTAAACCCATTAGGCGTGCTGCAAGGCCAGATTCAAACGCGCCTAGCTCGTTGGATGAGCCA
>JANLWF010000291.1:0-2559 GCA_031364385.1 Methylotenera sp. | reverse complement strand
AAGGGCGATTTCTCAGTTAATAGTTGCCCGAATGTATGGCTAAAATTGAGCGTATTGCCGTATTTATAGCGTTGCATCATCTTATCAATTGGATATTGATACAAAAAAACCGAGTGAGTTGCATCAAAATCAGGTGGTGAGCTGATGCAACTACCGCATAATTGCCCACTTGAGCTTAGTCCGCATTGCGGACAGCTGCTCGCTGGGTGCCACGGAAGCTCGTTTAGGCATGGACTGCAAAGCCCATGGTTATTGCTTTGTGGCGAGGTACATAGCAGGCAGCTTGGTTCAAATATTATGCGCTTAAAAATGCTATGCTTTAAAACGTCAAAGTTTAACAGTTGATTATCTTTTAACCATTTGTTTAGTAGTTGCTTCATATTATCTTTACAGTTTATAATTGCCTTATTAAATCAAATACATACTAGAGGTTAACTATGCTGGAAGCCACACAAAATTCAATGCAAACAGCTATTATAAACACGGATGGCTTAAAAGCCTGCAAATCGGAGGCAATGATTGTTAACCGTTGGTCAGTGGACGAAATTGTAGCGTTATTTGAGTTGCCGTTTAGCGATTTAATGAACAAAGCCCAAACAATTCACCGTGAAAATTTTGACCCAAACGCTGTGCAAGTCAGTACATTATTATCCATAAAAACAGGTGGTTGTAGTGAGGATTGCGGTTATTGCCCACAAGCAGCGCGTTACCATACCGAAGTGGAAGACGAGCCGCTGATGAAGTTGGAAGACGTGCTAACAGCTGCGAAAGCCGCCAAAGATAACGGCGCAAGCCGCTTTTGTATGGGTGCTGCTTGGCGTGGCCCAAAGCAGCGCGACCTTGAACCAGTGTTGAAAATGATTGCCGAAGTGAAGGCGATGGGTTTAGAAACTTGCGCCACGCTGGGCATGTTAAAAGAAGGCCAAGCCGAACAACTAAAAGACGCAGGCCTGGATTTTTACAACCATAACCTTGACACCGCGCCTGAATTCTATGGCGACGTAATTAGCACGCGCACCTATCAAGACCGCCTAGATACGCTGGGACGTGTTAGAAATGCAGATATTAACGTGTGCAGCGGCGGTATTATTGGCATGGGCGAATCGCGCAATCAGCGTGCAGGTTTATTGGCGCAGCTGGCGAATATGGAAAGGCCGCCAGAAAGTGTGCCGATTAATTTGCTTACGCAAGTAGAAGGCACGCCGCTGTACGGCACGGATGAGCTTGACCCTATTGAGTTTGTGCGCACGATTGCTGCAGCACGCATTACCATGCCACAGAGTTTTGTGCGCTTGTCGGCGGGTCGCCAAAGCATGCACGAAGGGATACAGGCTTTATGTTTTATTGCAGGGGCGAATAGTATTTTTTATGGCGAAAAGCTTTTAACCACAGGCAACCCAGAGGCAGCAACTGATAGGGCGCTGTTTAATAAATTGGGTATTAATAAAATCTAATGTTAGCTAGTTTGCATGAAAAATTAAGCCTGCTCGAAGACTTACAAGAAGAGCTAGATCGGCGCAAAGTAGAAGGTTTGCTGCGTCAGAGAAGATTGTTAGACTCGCCACAAGCAGAATATATTGTTGCGAATGGCAAAAATTATTTGTCGTTCTGCAGTAACGATTACTTAGGTTTGGCGAATCATCCTAGCTTGATTGCCGCCATGCAAGCTGCGGCAGGTGATTCTGGCGTGGGTAGTGGAGCATCAAATTTAATTACTGGGCATCATCGCTACCACGATGCATTAGAAAAAAAGTTAGCGAAATTTGTGGACATGCCTGCTGCGCTTGTTTTCTCCACAGGTTATATGGCCAACATTGGCGTAATTTCGGCCTTAATGGGGCGTGACGATGCGGTGTTTTGCGATAAGCTCAACCACGCTTGTTTAAATGACGGCGCGATTTTAAGCCGCGCTAACTTTCAGCGTTTCGCCCATAACGATGTGGCTGCGCTAGAAAAATTGCTCAAATCTAGCACCGCAAAACAAAAATTAATAGCCGTCGATGCGGTATTTAGTATGGATGGTGACCTTGCGCCAATACCTGATTATTTGCGGCTGTGCGAGCAGTATGATGCCTACTTATACATTGATGACGCGCATGGATTTGGTGTGCTGGGCGAGCATGGGCAAGGCAGTTTGAATCATTTTAACTTGAAATCGCCGCGCATCATTATGATGGCAACACTTGGCAAAGCTGCAGGAGTGGCGGGTGCTTTTGTGGCGGGAGAGCAAGTGGTGATTGATTATCTGGTTCAAAATGCGCGCAGCTATGTTTACAGCACACCTGCACCGCCAGCGTTATCTGCAACTTTAATACAATCGTTGACACTGATTGAACAGGGCGATGATTTACGTGCACATTTGCAGCATTTAATCGCCACTTTAAAGGCTAATTTGCAACTTAAAAACTGGTATTTAATGCCCTCCGATACAGCAGTGCAGCCTTTGGTAATCGGCGGTAACCATGCAGCCGTTAGCTTAAGTGAGTACCTGCAAAATCAGGGCGATCAAAAACAGGGTATTTTAGTACCTGCTATACGCCCACCCACGGTGCCTAAGAA
>JANLWF010000281.1:0-7939 GCA_031364385.1 Methylotenera sp. | reverse complement strand
TTGGTTTGCAATATTGGTTTGTAGTAGAAGTGAAACGGTCGCAACATGATAAAATAATTGATTATTAGCTAATTGATTCAAATCTCATTTAATGCAATCTGCAACAGAAATTAAACTTCGTGACCTATTAGCTCAACGCATTCTTATTTTAGATGGTGCGATGGGTACGATGATTCAGCAATATAAGCTGACTGAGGCCGATTACAGAGGCGATAGATTCAAAGATTTTGCCGCACCAGCAGGTCAGCGTGAGTTGTTTGTAAAGGGCAATAACGAGCTTTTAAGCCTTACCCAACCGCATATCATTCAAGAAATTCACGAGCAATATTTGGCTGCTGGTGCCGATATTATTGAAACCAATACCTTTGGTGCAACCAGCGTGGCGCAAGATGATTACCACATGGCGAGCTTGGTTTACGAGATGAACGTGCAATCGGCCAAGTTGGCGCGCGCGGCATGCGATCAATATTCTACGCCAGATAAGCCACGTTTTGTGGCGGGTGCGCTTGGCCCTACACCGAAAACTGCCAGCATTTCGCCCGACGTGAATGACCCTGCCGCGCGCAACGTAAGTTTTGACCAGTTAGTGAACGCTTACTTAGCGCAAACGCGAGCATTGGTAGAAGGTGGCGCGGATATTTTAATGGTGGAAACTATCTTCGATACGCTCAACTGCAAAGCAGCCTTGTTCGCGATTGATGCGTTTTTTGAAGAGCTGGGTTACACATTACCACTCATGATTTCTGGCACGGTGACGGATGCTTCTGGTCGCATATTGTCAGGCCAAACGGTGACCGCGTTTTGGAACTCTGTTCGCCACGCCAAACCGCTGACGATTGGCTTAAATTGTGCCTTAGGCGCTACGCTGATGCGGCCTTACGCGCAAGAGCTGTCCAATATTGCCGACACGTTTGTGTGCATTTACCCCAACGCTGGGCTGCCTAATCCTATGTCTGATACGGGCTTTGACGAAACGCCAGACGTAACTTCTAGCTTGGTGAAAGAGTTTGCTAATAGCGGTTTTATCAACATTGCGGGCGGTTGTTGCGGGACGACTCCAGCGCATATTAATGCTATTTATAAATCAATTAAAAGCTTGCCGCCGCGCGTAGTGCCAAGCTTTGCGCCTGTCACTAAGCTAGCAGGCCTAGAGCCGTTTATCATCGACGAAAACTCACTATTTGTAAACGTGGGCGAGCGCACCAACGTCACTGGTTCTAAAGCCTTCGCTCGCTTGATAATTAACGAGCAATACGACGAAGCGTTAAGCGTGGCGCGGCAGCAGGTAGAAAACGGCGCACAAGTCATCGACATTAACATGGATGAAGGCATGCTAGACGCCGTAAAAGCCATGACGTATTTCCTCAATTTAATCGCCAGCGAGCCAGATATTGCGCGCGTACCGATTATGATTGATTCGAGCAAATGGTCTGTCATCGAGGCTGGGCTTAAGTGCGTGCAAGGTAAAGCGATTGTCAATTCCATCTCAATGAAAGAAGGAGAAGCTGAATTTTTACGTCAGGCCAAGCTGTGTCGCAGATACGGCGCTGCCGTGATTGTGATGGCATTTGACGAAAAAGGTCAGGCCGATACCTTTGCGCGCAAAACTGAAATCTGCAAACGCGCGTATGATTTACTCGTCAGCACAGACTTCCCCCCAGAAGATATCATCTTCGACCCCAACATTTTCGCCATTGCCACGGGCATTGAAGAACACAACAACTACGCGGTAGATTTTATCGAGGCCACGCGTTGGATTAAGCAAAATCTGCCGCACGCTAAAATTTCGGGAGGCGTATCGAATGTCAGCTTCAGCTTTCGAGGTAACGACCCTGCGCGCGAGGCGATTCACACGGTTTTCCTGTATCACGCCATTAAAGCGGGCATGACCATGGGTATTGTGAATGCGGGCATGATGGGCATTTATGATGACCTCGCACCCGAGCTGAAAGAGCGTGTGGAAGACGTTGTACTAAATAGGCGTATAGACGAAAGTAACCCATTAGCAGCGACTGAGCGCATGATTGAAATTGCTGGCACGCTAGTGGCGGGCGGCAAAAAAGAAGCGGCAACGCTAGAATGGCGAGGGTCTGCGGATAATCCAATCAGCGTCAATAAACGCCTAGAACACGCCATGGTGCATGGTATTACCGATTTTATTGTGGAAGACACCGAAGAAGCGCGCGCAGCGGATGAAGCGAGTGGCGGCCGCCCGATTCACGTCATCGAAGGCCCGCTGATGGATCGCATGAACGTGGTCGGCGATTTGTTCGGTCAAGGGAAGATGTTTTTGCCGCAAGTGGTGAAATCTGCGCGCGTGATGAAAACCGCTGTGGCGCATTTGATTCCGTTTATTGAGGCCGAAAAAGCCTTAGAACAAGAGCGAACGGGCGTTGTGGCCAAGCCAAAAGGAAAAATCGTCATCGCCACCGTGAAGGGCGACGTGCATGATATCGGCAAAAATATTGTGAGCGTGGTGCTGCAATGCAACAATTTTGAAGTAGTCAACATGGGCGTCATGGTGCCAGCGGCGGAGATTTTAGCTATGGCCAAAGCCGAAAATGCCGATATTATTGGCTTGAGTGGCCTGATTACACCAAGCTTAGAAGAAATGACACATATTGCCAAAGAAATGCAACGCGACCCGCATTTTAGCAATGCACAAACGCCTTTGCTGATTGGCGGCGCAACCACTTCGCGTGCGCACACGGCGGTGAAAATCGCCCCACATTACGATGGCCCCATCGTGTATGTGCCAGACGCTTCTAGAAGCGTTTCGGTGATGCAAAACTTGCTAACGCCAGAGACGCGGGGCGCCTATTTGGCAGAGATTCAGGCCGATTACCAAAAAGCCCGCACGCAACACGCTAACAAAAAAGGCGTACCTTTGCTCAACATTGCGGACGCGCGCAAAAACAAAATGCACTTAAGTTTTGATGGTGAATTTGCGCCTGTAAAGCCTAAATTTATTGGTCGCCGTGTATTTAAAAATATCGATTTAAGTCTAATCGCACAATATATCGATTGGGCACCTTTCTTTCAAACTTGGGATTTAGCAGGTTTTTATCCCACTATTTTGACTGATGAAGTAGTGGGCGAAGCCGCGACAAAAGTATTTGCAGAAGCACAAACCATGTTGAAAAAAATTATCGATGGCCGCTGGCTAACGGCCAATGGCGTCATCGCGCTGATGCCCGCCAATACGGTGAATGACGACGATATTGAAATCTACAGCGACGAAAGCCGTAGCCAAGTAGCGTTCACCTATTACGGCATGAGGCAGCAAAGCGTGAAACCCGTGATAGATGGCGTTGCGCGGCCAAACCAATGTTTAAGCGACTTCATCGCGCCAAAAGGCAACGCAGACTACATCGGTCTATTCGCCGTGACCGCAGGTTTAGGTATTGAGAAAATCGAAAAACGCTTTGAAGCTGAGAATGATGACTACAGCGGCATTATGTTCAAATCCCTCGCCGACCGCCTTGCCGAAGCCTTTGCCGAATACATGCACGAACGCATCCGTACCGATTTGTGGGGCTACGCAAGCGATGAAAAGTTAGATGTCGATGCGCTAATTAGAGAACAATATCAAGGCATCCGCCCCGCACCTGGCTACCCAGCTTGCCCAGACCACACGGTGAAAGCTGATATGTTCAATTTATTGCAATGCGAAGAAATTGACATGCAACTCACCGAAAACTTCGCCATGATGCCCGCGGCGGCGGTGTCAGGCTTTTACTTTGCACATAAAGAAAGTAAATATTTCAGCGTCGACAAAATTGGAGTGGATCAGCTGGAAGAGATGGCAAAGCGCCGCAACTTGCCAAAAGACTATTTAGAGCGCTGGCTCGCGCCGAATTTATCTTAGATGTTTATTTTTACCACATTTGAAAACAGAAAAACTGTAAATTTTTATAAAAATCAATAAGTTACTATAACATTATGCACATTCACATTTTAGGTATTTGCGGCACATTCATGGGCGGTATTGCGGTGCTGGCGAAGCAGGCGGGGCATCGGGTGACGGGCTGCGATGCGAATGTTTACCCACCAATAAGTACACAGCTTGAGACGCAAGGCATTGAGTTGATTGAAGGTTTTTCGCCAGAGCAAGTTAAGCTGAACCCTGACATATATGTGATAGGCAATGTGGTTTCGCGCGGCAATCCGTTGATGGAAGAAATTTTGAATCAAGGTTTGCCGTACATTTCTGGCCCGCAGTGGTTGGCGGAGAATGTTCTGCAAGGTAAGTGGGTGCTGGCTGTGGCGGGTACGCATGGTAAAACCACCACTTCTTCTATGCTGGCTTGGATATTGGAATACGCGGGTTTAGCACCTGGCTTTTTGATTGGTGGCGTGCCTGAGAATTTTGCGGTTTCTGCGCGCTTGCCGCAAACGCCTAAGCAAGATGCAAAAAGCATTTCACCTTTTTTTGTGATTGAAGCGGATGAATACGACACCGCTTTTTTCGATAAGCGCTCAAAATTCGTGCATTACCGCCCACGCACAGCGATTTTAAATAATTTGGAGTTTGATCATGCGGATATTTTTGAAGATTTAGCAGCGATTGAAAAGCAGTTTCATCATTTAGTTCGCACCGTGCCGCAAAACGGTTTAGTGGTGAGCAATGGCAAAGAAGATAGCCTTAAACGTGTGATTGATAAAGGTTGCTGGAGTACTGTGGAGCAGTTTGGCACGGATGCCGATTGGCAAGCAAAAAATGCAGCAGGCGATGGCAGATTTGATGTGTATTTTAAAGGCGAGCGCCAAGCACACGTGAGCTGGGAAATGTTGGGCGAACACAACAGAATGAATGCGCTTGCATCAATCGCTGCGGCACGCCATGTGGGCGTGGCGCCGTGTATTGCGATCGAGGCATTAAGTGAATTTAAAAACGTAAAACGCCGCATGGAAACCAAAGGCGTTGTGAACAATATTACAGTTTATGATGATTTTGCGCATCACCCGACCGCCATTGAAACCACGGTGGCTGGCTTGCGCGCCAAGGTGGGTGAGGCTCGTATCTTGACGGTACTAGAGCCTAGAAGCAACACCATGAAGCTTGGCGTGATGAAAGACGCATTGCCTGCCAGTTTAAAAGACGCCGATTTGGTGTTTTGTTATGGCGCAAATTTAGGCTGGGATGCAACTGAGGCATTAAAACCGATTGCAAATAAAGCCAAAACATTCGATGATTTAACTATGTTAGTAAACGCTATTAGCGCAGCAGCTAAATCTGGTGACCATATTCTAGTGATGAGTAATGGCGGGTTTGGTGGCGTACATCAAAAAATTATTGATTCACTAGCGGAAAAATAAGCATTGGCCGCTGTTATTAAACAAACTGAAGTGGCCGCGTTAGCAAGCCTAGTTAGCAAGCTTAAAACATTAAGTGCGTTTGCGGTAGCAATATGGATTTCTGTCGCCATTCATGCGGCAATCTTAACCATTCATTTTCAGCCTGAGCTCAAGAAACTCAAAGACAGTTTACCCTCGCTAGATGTGGTTTTGGTTAACGCAAAAACTAAAAGCGCTCCCGATAAAGCCGAATTATTAGCCCAAGCCAATTTAGATCGTGGCGGCAATACTGAGGCTAATCGCAAAATGAAAACAGCGCTGCCTGCGCCCAAAGTAAAAACAACCGAAGTTAAGTTGCAGCCAAATTCTGAAGCACGCAGTGCGGCTAAATCGGCCAAAATGAAAGCACAAGAGGCGCGTGAACAGAAACGTGTGGATGAACTAGAAAAACAAGCGCAAGAGTTACTGACGCAAATTAATTCCAATAAAAAAATAGTATCAAATCCCACCCAAAATGCAGCTTCGGCTGAACCTGAACTGGGTGAGCAAAAAACCGAAGCAAAATCGTTGGATCGTACTGCATTGATTGCGGCCAGCCTAGAAATGGATAGGCTACAAGCGCAAATTGCCAAGCAACAAGACGAGTATCAGAAACGCCCAAAGCGTAAATTTATTGGCGCGCGCACTAAAGAATATCGCTTTGCCATGTACGTGGAATCTTGGCGGCAAAAAGTGGAACGTATCGGCAATATGAATTACCCTGAGGCGGCAAAAGCGCAAAAACTGTATGGGCAATTGCGCATGACGGTGTCGATTAAGGCCGATGGCAGTTTGGAAAGTGTGGTGATTGACCAAAAATCCAATTACCCAGTTTTAGATGAGGCTGCCAAGCGCATTGTAGAGCTGGCGGCGCCGTATGCAGTGTTTCCAGAAGATATTAAGAAAGATACCGATATTTTAAGCATTACCAGAACTTGGACGTTTACCCAAGAAGATGCCTTACAAACCGAATGATTTCGCTTGAAAATCATCATACTCGGCGTCAGCTTCGCCGTACGTGCTAGGTGCACTGCCTGCGGCTTGCTTGATGATGACGATTTTGAAGCGAAATCTGAGTGAGCTACAAACCGTCATTCCCGCGTAGGCGAGAATCTATTTTTAGTAAATTAAGTTGATATGACCAATAATTTTTACCAATACCACGTATTTTTCTGTTTAAACCAGCGCGAGAATGGCGAAGCATGTTGCATGGATAAAGGCGCGGAAGCCGCGTTTGACCACATGAAAGCACGGGTGAAAAAACTGGGCTTAAATGGTGAAGGCAAAGTGCGTATTAACCGCTCTGGCTGTTTGGATAGGTGCGGCGAAGGCCCATTATTGGTGGTATATCCGCAAGCTATTTGGTACACGTTTGTGGATAACGAAGACATTGATGAGATTATCGAAAGCCATTTAATCAACGGCAAAGTGGTGGAACGTTTAGTGATCAGTTAACTCACATTTCAATGTGCGTTTTAATTTTTTCTTGCAGATTTTTTTTCGTTTGCTCATCCAGCAAATAAGGCTGACCTGCTCGCTGTGCCTCGCCCCAATGCGAATTGGGATAGTGCTTATCATTTTCAAAACGTGGAATTACATGCCAATGCACATGCGGGGTTTTGTTGCCCAAGCTCGCCAAGTTGATTTTACTGGGCTGCAGGACTCCTCTTAAGGCAGCTTCTACCGCAAACACGGTTTTCATCATGCGCGCACGTTGTTCTGGCGGCAAATCAGTCATTTCTTTAACGTGTGCGATTAATTCAACGCGACAATACGCGGGGTAATCCGCGTCGTTTAGCAACACCACGCGACAAAAATTATCTTGCCATAATATTTGGTGCGGGCTGGGTTGGCAAAGTGGGCAAATCATTTTGCAGATTCACAATCTACCGTCATTCCGTGCTACGACACAGAATCCAGTATCTTTAAAAAATATTTGGATAAATACATTTGCGTTAAAAACCACTAGACACCAGCTTTCGTCGGTGTGATGGCTAAGAAGCAGCAAGCATGCGCTCTAGTGTGAGCTTAGCCAATTTCGCATCATGCGCTGGCACTTTAATCTGATTTACCACATTGCCATCGGCCAAGTTTTCAAGCGTCCATGCCAAGTGCTGTGGATCGATACGCGCCATGGTACTGCATTCGCACACCACGTGGCTCATAAATTGCACCAGCTTGCCTTGCGGCTTCATCTGCTCGGCCAAACGATTCACCAAATTAAGCTCGGTGCCCACTAGCCATTTTGTGTTGGGTGCAGCCTCAGAAACCGTGCGTAAAATATACTCAGTAGAGCCTACAAAGTCAGAGTTCAAACACACTTCAAACGGTGCTTCAGGGTGCGAAATCACCATGCCATCTGGGTGGTCGGCACGAAATTTGGTGATATTTTGCAGGCGGAACATTTGATGTACGGCGCAATGGCCTTTCCACAGCAGGATTTTGGCGTTTTTAATCTCTTCAACTGTTAAGCCGCCTTGCGGTTGGTCTGGGTCCCAAATCGGCATTTGCGCTAGCGGAATGCCCATTTTGTGACCAGACCATCTACCAAGATTTTGATCAGGGAAAAACAATACTTTCTCGCGCTGTTCAAAGCTCCAAT
>JANLWF010000236.1:0-13905 GCA_031364385.1 Methylotenera sp. | reverse complement strand
GGCCAGCAGCTCGCCCTTAATTTTGATTTCTAAGTTAAGCTGCGGTAGCATTAATGCACAACCGATTTCGAAAACACATTAATCACAATCGCACCCGCAATAATCAAGCCCATGCCTATCATGGCAGGCATATCCAACACTTGGCGATACACCACCCAGCCAATAATAGACACTAGCACAATGCCCATACCCGACCAAATGGCGTACATAATGCCCACTGGCAACACGCGCATGCTCACCGCCATAAAATAAAACGCCGTGCCATAACCAACTACCACTATGAGCGATGGCCACAGCCGCGTAAACTCGTTAGAGGCTTTAAGCGCGGTGGTGCCAATCACTTCTGCGACTATTGCGATGGCGAGAGCTAACCAGTGATTCATATATTCCTCGTTGAAAATTCATGCTCTAACACCTGCATGGATACTGGCTCACAGGGCATTTATTATTTTTATATGTAAATTGCAATTATTAACCTACGCTTGCTTTTTCTAGGTTGGCGTTGAGCATGTGAAACCCAACAATTTCGGTGTAACTTGTTAAGCTTCATTTCATTCAGTCCAACCTACACTTGCTCCTAAAATTTAACCATAATTCAACCCCATTACATCGCGAACATCGCGCATGGTCTCACGTGCTAGTTTGCGCGCTTTTTCGCAGCCTTCCGCGACGATGTTTTTCACTAAGGTTGGGTCTTCGGCATATTGTGCGGCGCGCTCTTGAATTGGTTTTAGTTCTTTTAACACCGCCTCAATCACGGGTTGTTTGCATTCTATGCAGCCGATTGACGCGCTTTTGCAGCCGATTTGCACCCAATCTTTGATGTTGTCATCAGAATAAACTTCGTGCAATTGCCAAACTGGACATTTGGCTGGATCGCCAGCATCTGTGCGGCGAATGCGCGCAGGGTCAGTCGGCATGGTTTTAATTTTTTTGGCAACAGCATCAGCAGGCTCGCGCAGTGAAATGGTGTTGTTATAAGATTTCGACATTTTTTGGCCATCTAAGCCCGTCATTTTGCTGGCTGGCATTAGTTTATATTCTGGCTCTACCAAAATCATCTTTCCGCCGCCTTCTAAATAGCCCAGCAAGCGCTCTTTATCGCCTAAACTTAAATTTTGCGCCTCTACTATCATGGTGCGCGCGCTGTCAAGCGCCTCATCATCGCCGCTTTGTTGGTAAGCGTTGCGCATTTCTTCATACACGGTGGCGCGTTTGCTGCCGAGTTTTTTAATAGCGGCGATGGCTTTTTCTTCAAAGCCAACTTCTTTGCCGTAAATGTGGTTGAAACGGCGCGCAATTTCGCGCGTAAATTCAATGTGCGGAACTTGGTCTTCGCCTACAGGCACTTGCGTGGCTTTATAAATGAGAATATCCGCGCTTTGTAATAATGGGTAGCCCAAAAAGCCGTAGGTAGATAAATCTTTACTGGCAAGTTTTTCTTGCTGGTCTTTATAGGTTGGTACGCGCTCTAGCCAGCTAAGCGGCGTAATCATTGACAGTAACGTAAATAATTCAGCATGTTCTGGCACACGACTTTGAATGAAAATGGTCGCATTGGCAGGATCCACGCCCGCTGCCAGCCAATCAATCACCATCTCCCACACCGATTCCTCGATGATTTCTGGTGTGTCGTAATGTGTAGTCAACGCGTGCCAATCGGCAACAAAAAACAAGCATTCGTGCTCGTGTTGCAGCTTAATCCAATTTTTCAACACGCCGTTGTAATGGCCTAAATGTAGATTGCCTGTAGGGCGCATGCCTGATAAAACGCGTTCAATTGCCATTAGAAATAACCTGAGTTTTTATTAAAGTGATGAGTTAAAGCATTATAAATAGTTTTTTAAACAAAAATACGTAAAATAATTTGCTCGAAAAAACCAATAAAAGGTGACAGTATTTTACCCAATACGCCCATAAACATCAGCGCGATTAAGATAAAAAAGCCATATTGCTCTACCCGCGATAATTGCATAGCCAAGTTATTGGGTAGCAAACTTACTGCAATACGCCCGCCATCTAGCGGCGGCATGGGCAATAAATTTAGTACCATTAACACAACATTAATGGTGATGCCCACATATGCCATATCGATAAAATGATAAGCTGCTGAGGGAAACTCGCCCGCATCTAGCCCGCGCTTAACAAAGCCCAGCAATATGCCCCAAGCAATCGCCATCACCAAATTTGAGGCTGGCCCTGCCGCCGCTACCCACAACATGTCTTTTTTAGGGTTACGCAAATTGGCAAAATTAACGGGTACTGGCTTAGCCCAACCAAACAACACGCCACCCACGATGAGTGTAATTGCGGGCAAAATAATAGTGCCAATAAGGTCGATATGGCGAAATGGGTTGAGCGAAATACGCCCCATTTTTTCTGCCGTTAAATCGCCAAAATATTTGGCAGCATAACCGTGCGATGCCTCGTGCACGGTTATGGCAAATAAAATTGGGATGGCCGAAACAACGATTTTCAAGATGAGTGCTTCTAGTTGCATGTTTTACCTTTAATTTTAATCTGATAAACCAAACGGCGCAGCATCTGCCACGCCTTGCCGTATCAATACTGGTGCACTTTCGGTCAAATCAATCACCGTAGTTAAGCCCGCGAGAGTAATGGCAGAATCAATCACCAAATCTACACTGTGCTCTAAGCGTTCGCGAATTTCCCACGCCTCGTTTAGCGGTTCGTCTTCATCTGGCAGCTGCAACGTCATGCTTAAAATAGGCTCGCCAAGCGCTTCCAACAAAGCTTGTACTACAGCGTGACTGGGCACACGAATACCCACCGCGCTGCGCTTAGGGTGCTGCAAGCGGCGCGGCACTTCTTTAGTTGCCCTAAGCACAAAGGTGTAGGGGCCTGGTGTATTGGCTTTTAGCAGCCTAAACTGGTTGTTATCCACCTGCGCATAAGTAGAAAGAGCGCTTAAATCGCTGCACACCAAGGTAAATAAATGGCTATCATCCACGCCACGAATTTGCCGTATTTTATCTTGCGCCTCTTTAAAACCCAGCATACAGCCTAGGGCATAACTACTATCCGTGGGATAAGCAATTACGCCGCCTTCGCGCAGAATCTCTACCGTATGTTTAATCAGCCTTGCTTGCGGATTTTCGGCGTTAATAACAAAGTACTGTGCCATTACGTTAGTTTAAGTATTGCGCCATTAATTAAGATATTGTTTTTCGGCCCAATCATCCCACACGGGCACACAACCCGCAGGCAGCTCTGGCACACAGCCCATGGCCATATACGATAGCCCTGGCCCGTGATAATCTGAACCAATTGAACATTTCAAGCTAAATTGATGCGCGATTTTGGCAAACTGTTGATACTGCGGCGGCGTGTGGCTGCCCGTCACCACCTCAATCGCCGCGCCGCCGTAGCTTCTAAATTCGTGCATGAGCAACAACATATTAATCGTGCCCAAATCATACCTGCCAGGGTGCGCTATTACCGCGCTACCGCCGCTATCATTAATTAAACCCACTGCGGCTTCCAAGCTCATCCATTGATGATCAACAAAGCCAGGCTTGCCTTTGACTAAAAACTTTTTGAATACAGTTTTAACATCTTTCACATGGCCGCTTTGCACCAAAAATTGCGCAAAATGGCTGCGCGTTAAAATACTTTGCTTGGCAATTGCGTTCGCGCCTTCGTAAGCGCCCTCAATACCCACTTTGGCCAAGCCAGCCGCCATTTCTTGCGCACGCTCATCGCGTCCAATACGCACTTTATCTAACGCAGTTTTTAAAGCGGTATTTTCTGCGTCAATTTTCAAACCCACTATATGCAAGGTGCGTTTTTTCCAAGTGGCAGAGATTTCAACACCGTTAATAAAGTGTATGCCATGCTGGAGAGCCGCTTCACGCGCGGCTTGCAGACCACTCACGTCATCGTGATCGGTAAGCGCTAATACCTTCACACCACTTTTGGCGGCATGAGCGACTAAATCCTGTGGCGATAATATGCCATCTGAAATGGTGGAGTGGCAATGTAGATCAATTTGTGCGGCCATAGTGACTTAAACAATCAATGTTTTGCATTCAAGTGCAAATCATAGCAAAATACTAGCTTCGCAGATAGACAAGCTTATATATCTAAAAGATCGTATGAAATTTTTCTTTGATTTACTTCCCGTTATATTATTTTTTGTAGGCTTTAAGCTTTACGGCATTTTTGCTGCGACCGCCATCGCCATCGGCACGACGCTTGCGATGATTGTTTATAGCAAAATTCGGCACGGCAAAATAGAAAAAATGTTGCTGATCAACGGCGCCATTATTAGCGTGCTGGGCGGCGTTACACTATTGTTGCACGATCAAACTTATATTATGTGGAAACCCACCGTGTTGTATTGGCTGATAGCCGCTGTATTACTGATTTCTAACGTGTTTTTTAAAAAGAATTTTATTCAACAAATGATGGGCAAAATGCTCAATGCGCCCAAACCAATTTGGGATAAAGTGAACTTAGTTTGGGTGGTTTTTTTGATTCTGCTAGGCTTTTTAAACCTGTATGTGGCGTTTAATTACAGCTTGGATACTTGGGTTAATTTTAAATTATTCGGCGTTACTGGCATGATGTTTGTGTTTGTTATCGCACAAACTATCGCGCTAAGAAAGTATTTAATCGAGCCGACTGAACAGAATCCAGCGGATGAGAAAATAGAGAAATAAATATGTGGTACGCGATTGTTGCAGAAGATGTTGAAAATAGCCTTGAAATGCGTGTGGCTGCTAGGCCTGCCCATTTAGCGCGCTTGGCAGAACTGCAATCTCAAGGAAAACTTTTATTAGCTGGTCCTTTCCCCGCCATCGATAGTTTAGACCCAGGCCCAGCAGGCTTTAGCGGCAGTTTGATTGTGGCAGAATTTAGCAATTTGAACGCAGCAAAAAATTGGGCAGAGGCCGATCCCTTTGTCATCGCAGGCGTGTATGCGAACGTTACAGTGAAACCTTTTCGCAAAACGCTACCTTAAAGGCTTTAGTTTTAATCTGTAATTTTAATTAGGTATAGAATGAATTTAGCTGAAACAATCGAAACTAGATTAGCCACACTTAACCCAATAAGCTTAGAAATACAAGACGATAGCGCCCAGCACGTAGGTCACAAAGGCAATACGGGCGGCGGTCATTTCACTATAAAAATTGTAAGCTCGCAATTTTCGCAAAAATCGCAGATAATGCGACATCGTTTAATTTATCAAGCACTTACTGACTTAATTCCGCAACAAATTCATGCTATAAGCATACTTGCAATTTCGCCAGACGACACCATTTAGACTACAAGTTTAATTTTATCTCGCAAGACCCATCATCTTAACTTAAGGATTTCTTATGAAAATCAAGCAAACATTCTTAGCTATCGCAGCGCTCTCTGCACTATCTTTTACGCCAGCTTTATATGCTGCCGACGCAGCTGCAACAGTAAACGGCAAACCCATTAAACAAACCTGGGTAGATTACATTGTTAAAGATGCGCAAGCACGCGGCCAAAAAGGTGATGGCTTAAAAAATGCAGTGATTAACGAACTGGTAGGCTCTGAGTTGGCTTATCAAGAAGCTGTTAAACAAGGTGTTGATAAAAATTCTGACTTAATGATTGCCTCAGAAATTGGGCACCGAAAATTAGTGGTAAACGCTTTTCTAGCTGATTTTATGAAGAAAAATCCTGTATCTGAGGCCGATAAAAAAGAAGCTTACGAGCAATACAAAAAAGAGCTGGGTGATAAAGAATATAACGCACGCCATATTTTGGTAAAAACTGAGGCTGAAGCAACCGACATTGCAGCTCAAATTAAAAAAGGGGGCGATTTTGCTAAATTAGCCAAAGAAAAATCACTTGATCCTGGTAGCAAAGAAAAAGGTGGCGATTTAGGCTGGTTCTCAGCCGCTGGCATGGTTAAACCATTTAGCGATGCGGTAAGTAGCTTGAAAAAAGGCGAAGTAACTGCGGCACCAATTCAAACACAATTTGGCTGGCATATCATCAAATTGGTTGATACGCGCGCAACGCAAGTACCAAGCTACGATAAAGTTAAAGATGGCTTAGAGCGTACATTGCAGCAACGTAAACTAGAAAAATTGATGCTTGGCTTAAAAGAAAAAGCTAAGATTGATGTTCCTGGCGTGACTTCTGCTAAATAGACATTAGCTTATTAAACTCGAGTTAGATGCAACAAAAAGCCTGCTTTCGCAGGCCTTTTTGTTGTTACTTGAATATTGCCTATTAGTTTGATTGACTTTTCATATAAAAGTGTAATAATAAGAACCATTATCATTTAGATTACACTAATCAGTATGACTATTTTGAACACTTTACTCCCAGGCGAACACGGCATTATTCACGCTATTCATGCCGAGCAAGGTTTGCATCAGCGCTTAAATGCGATGGGGTTTAGAATCGGCAAGCAAATTCAACTGATTCGCCGTGCCAATTTTAACGGTCCAATACACGTGCGCATAGGCGCAACCGACATCATTATGCGCGATGTTGAAGCGCAGCGCATCCAACTAAGCGCTGCTTAAGCGCTTCGCTAAGCCCTGGCGCCTAAGCCCTACTCCCCATGAAGCGCATCGCACTACTTGGCATGCCCAATACGGGTAAATCCACCCTGTTCAACCGCTTAAGCGGTGCTTCTGCGCGCGTGGGCAATTGGCCTGGCATTACCGTCGATTTAATGAGCGCCAAAATTTTAATTGGCGGCCATATCGCCGAACTGATTGATTTGCCTGGTATTTACGACCTGCACGGCTTCTCTGATGATGAGCAAGTGGTGCGCCACTTTTTAAGCAATAATGGGGTCGATTTAGCCATCATCGTACTTAACAGCTCGCAGATTGATCGCCAATTATCACTTGCTTTGCAAATTAAAAACCTCGGTCTGCCCGCTATTTTGCTACTTAACATGCAAGATGAAGCCAAACGTTCTGGCATCAGTATCGATGCTGAAGCCATGTCAAAACAGCTCGGCTTGCCCGTTAAGCTGATCAGTGCGAAATATGGCGACAACTGCCCGCAAGCCTTACAAATGGCGGCCAAGCAACTGGCAGAAAAAATGAATGTAGTTTCGCCGCAAGACATTGCTACCCTGCTTGAGGCCGATGTACAAATTGAGCAAGAAATGCAAAACATCGTCAAAAAAACGGTGCAAATACCCACCCAGCTTACCGATAACACCACCGATAACATCGATAAAGTATTGCTGCACCCGTGGTTTGGTTTGCCCATATTTTTTGCCGCCATGTTTTTACTGTTTCAATTTATATTTACTGCTGGCAAACCATTGCAAGATGGCATGGCGTGGCTACTCGCCTTACTGCGCTCTAGCATTTTAGATCCGTTGTTTGCTGGCCTGCCCACTTGGCTAAACGGCCTGTTGCTCGATGGTATTTTTAATGGCATCAGCACTGTGGCGGCTTTCGTGCCGATTATAGTGTTGTTTTTCTTAGTGATGAGCATGGTAGAAGACAGCGGCTACCTATCTCGTGCAGCTTTTCTTATGGATGCTTTTATGGCCAAAATAGGCCTAGATGGCCGTGGCTTTGTGATGGTGTTAATGGGCTTTGGCTGCAACGTGCCCGCGCTGATGGGCACACGCGTCATGCGCAGCCGCCCCATGCGCTTGCTGACCATGCTGGTGATTCCATTATCACTTTGTTCTGCAAGGCTACAGGTATTTTTATTTATGATAGCCACGCTGTTCGCCGCCAACCAAGCCGCTTACATCATGTTTGCACTTTATATGATGAGCTTTGCCACCATATTTTTAACCGCCGTATTATTTAAAGGCCAATACCAAAGTAACGAGCCGTTTATTTTAGAGCTACCGCCATACCGCTTCCCCACCCCCCGCCAAATATGGCTGCGCGGCTGGCAAGAAGTCAAATATTTTTTAAATCGCGCCACTAAATTTATCATCATCGGCGTGGTGATGGTTTGGCTACTGACAAATTACCCAACCAACGTAGCGCCCGCCAGCGCTGGCACGCTCGCTGGGCAAATAGGCACACTGTTCGCACCCATACTCGATCCTATCGGCATCGATACACAACTCGCGATCGCGCTCATTTTTGGCTTTGTAGCCAAAGAGATTGTGATTGGCTCACTCGCCGTCATCTACGGCATGCAAGGCGACGCACTCAGCCACCAAATCGCCATGAACATCGATTGGGTGCAAGGCATGAGCTTTATGCTGTTCACGCTGATTTATACGCCGTGTTTGTCCACCATTGCGACAATAAGAACAGAATCAAAAAGCACTAAATTTATGTGGCTATCCATCGTGTGGTCGCTAGGGCTTGCTTGGGTGGTGAGTTTTATTTTCTACCAAGGCGCACGCGCATTGGGATTGTAGATTAAATAAATTTAAATAAGTTGGTTTGCGCTTTCTGTTAAAATAGCGTTATATTATTTTAACGTTTAGCAGCACTATCTTTTAGTACAAACTAGCCGCTCATGCAAACCAGCCAATTTTCAAGCCCCGCATTTCTAAGTTTACGTGGCAGTCCCGCACTATCACAGCTTCGTCTTGACAAACTTTACGCGTCCTTAAAAACCTCCACACCCAATATCGCACACATATATGCAGAGTTTGTGCATTTTGCGTTTAGCGAAAATGCACTTGATGAAACGCAGCAAAACACGCTTAAACAAATTCTCACCTACGGCCCACAAGCTAAGGTTGAAGCGCCTGCTGGCGAACTATTTTTGATCATTCCGCGTATAGGTACGATTTCACCTTGGGCTTCGCGCGCAACGGATATTGCGAACAATTGTGGCCTAGTCGATATTTTACGCTTAGAACGTGGCGTTGCTTTTTATGTGACAACAACGAATGGAAAAGCGCTCACAGAAAGTGAAAAAGCGACTTTAAAAACGCAAATACACGACCGCATGACTGAGCAAGTTTTTGGCGATTTGAATGACGCACAAAAGCTGTACCACGCTGCTACGCCCGCCCCGCTTAGCACCATCGATATTTTGCAAGGTGGCAAAGCCGCGCTCAATGCGGCCAATAACAATATGGGCTTGGCGCTGTCGCCAGACGAAGTGGATTATTTGCTAGAGAACTTCAGCAAAATTGGCCGCAACCCTACTGATGTCGAGCTGATGATGTTCGCGCAAGCCAACTCTGAACATTGTCGCCACAAAATTTTTAACGCAGATTGGATTATCGACGGTGAAGCACAAGATATTTCACTTTTCGGCATGATTCGCAACACGCACAAGCTTAACCCAGGCCATACCGTGGTGGCTTACTCAGACAATTCTTCCATCGTAGAAGGCCAAAAAACCAAACGTTTTTACCCGCAAAATGGCGAGTATAAGTTCGCAGAAGAATACATGCACTACTTGATGAAAGTAGAAACGCATAACCACCCCACTGCTATTTCACCCTTCGCTGGCGCGGCTACGGGCGCAGGTGGCGAGATTCGTGACGAAGGTGCGACTGGCGTAGGCTCTAAACCCAAAGCGGGTTTAACAGGGTTTTCGGTTTCGAATTTGAATATTCCGAATTTTGTGCAGCCTTGGGAAACCGTATATGGCAAACCTAGCCGCATTGCAACGCCTTTACAAATCATGACCGATGGCCCACTTGGCGGCGCGGCCTATAACAACGAGTTTGGACGGCCGAATATTGCGGGTTATTTCCGTACTTTTGAGTTGGAATCTGAAGGACAGGTTCGTGGCTACCATAAGCCCATCATGCTGGCTGGCGGCGTAGGAAATATTTCTGCGCACCATTCGTTAAAAAGTGTCATTCCTGCAGGAGCGGCGCTGATTCAACTCGGCGGGCCAGCGATGTTGATTGGCCTTGGCGGTAGCGCTGCAAGCAGTATGGATACTGGCTCTAACACAGAAAACTTGGATTTCGATTCGGTGCAACGCGGCAACCCAGAGCTGCAACGCCGTGCGCAAGAAGTCATCGACCGCTGCTGGCAGCTTGGCGAACAAAACCCGATTGTGAGCATTCACGACGTAGGTGCGGGTGGTATTTCTAACGCATTTCCCGAGCTGGTAAATGACGCCAAGGTCGGTGCAATTTTTCAGCTGCGCGATGTGCATAACGAAGAGCCTGGCATGTCGCCGCGTGAACTCTGGAGCAACGAGGCGCAAGAGCGTTACGTGATGGCGGTGCTGCCTGCTGACTTAGCGCGCTTTAAAGCCATGTGCGAGCGCGAGCGTTGTCCATTTGCTGTGGTAGGCTATGCCACTGAAGTGCGCCATTTAACTGTTGCAGACAGTCATTTTGACAACAAACCTGTCGATATGGATTTGTCAGTTTTACTCGGCAAGCCACCAAAAATGACGCGTGACGTGAAAAGCGTTGCTAAAAAATTAACCACTTTTGACACCAGTAAAATTGACATCAAAGACGCCGTAGCCCGTGTATTAAGGCTGCCAGGCGTAGCTGATAAAACATTTCTCATTACCATTGGCGATCGTTCAGTCACAGGTTTAGTCGCACGCGACCAAATGGTAGGGCCATGGCAAGTGCCAGTTTCTGACGTTGCAGTCACACTTGCGGGCTACGAAACTTATATAGGCGAGGCGTTTGCCATTGGCGAACGCGCTCCGTTAGCACTCATCAACGCGCCCGCCTCTGGCCGCATGGCAATTGGTGAGGCGATTACCAATATTGCCGCAGCCGCAATTGATGATATTAGCAATTTGAAGCTATCCGCCAACTGGATGGCACCTGCTGGCCATGCGGGCGAAGACGCAGCACTATTTGCGACAGTTAAAACAGTTGGCATGGAGCTTTGCCCAGCGCTGGGAATCAGCATTCCTGTTGGCAAAGATTCGATGTCGATGAAAACGGTTTGGAATGATGATGGCAAAGATAAAGCGGTGACATCACCGATTTCATTGGTGGTCACCGCGTTTGCCAATACGCCCGATGCACGAAAAACGCTCACGCCGCAATTGCGTACCAGTGTAGATTCTAACTTGATTTTGATTGATTTAGGTAATGGCAAAAACCGCATGGGCGGTTCTTCGCTCGCGCAAGTTTACGGCCAAGTTGGCGATGATGCGCCCGATGTAGATAACCCCGAACAGCTGAAAGCGTTTTTTACAGAAATTCAGCGTTTAAACGCAGAAAACAAAATTTTGGCGTATCACGATAGAAGTGATGGCGGCTTGTTTACAACGCTTTGCGAAATGGCATTTGCTGGAAGATGTGGTCTAGAAGTTAATATCTGCGCGCTTGCTGGCGATGCTATCGAAGCATTATTTAACGAAGAACTTGGTGCTGTGATTCAGGTGCGTGCAAACGATGCTGAGGCAATTTTAGCGCAGATTAATCAAAACTTGAGTGCACATTTGATCGGTGCAGTGACTCAAAACAATCAAATTAACATCACACAAAATGGCAAGCCCGTTTTTGCCGATACTCGTGTTAATTTGCATCGCATGTGGTCCGAAACCACCTATCACATGCAAAGCCTGCGCGATAACCCAGCTTGCGCGCAACAAGAGTACGACCGCATCTTAGATATCACAGATGCTGGCTTGCACCTGCATACCACGTTTGATATTAACGATAATATCGCTGCGCCCTACATCAACACAGGCGCTCGCCCCAAAATGGCGATTTTGCGAGAACAAGGCGTGAATGGACAAGTGGAAATGGCCGCCGCGTTTGATCGCGCAGGTTTTGCAGCGCATGATGTGCACATGAGCGACGTGATTAGCGGTCGCGTTTCGCTGAAAGATTTTGCTGGCTTAGTCGCTTGCGGCGGCTTTAGTTATGGCGATGTGCTGGGCGCGGGCGAAGGCTGGGCGAAGTCGATTTTATTCAACAGCCGCGCCAATGATGAATTTTCTGCCTTTTTTAATCGCAGCGATTCATTTGCGCTTGGCGTGTGTAATGGTTGCCAAATGATGAGTAATTTGCATTCGATCATCCCTGGCTCTGAGCATTGGCCACACTTTGTGCGCAATAAATCTGAACAATTTGAAGCACGCTTGGCGATGGTTGAAGTATTAGAATCACCATCACTTTTCTTTAACGGCATGGCTGGCAGCCACATGCCTATTGCCGTTGCACATGGCGAAGGTTTTGCGGAATTTTCTGACAAAAACGCAGTCAATGAAGTGTTAGCAAATAAGTTGGCAACTTTGAGATTTATTGACAATGCGTCAACGCCAACAGAAACCTATCCGTTTAATCCTAACGGTTCACCGCTTGGTTTAACGGGTTTTACCACCACAGATGGGCGTTTTAGTATTATGATGCCACATCCTGAACGGGTATTTAGGGCGGTGCAACACTCATGGCGGCCAGAAGCATGGAAAGCTGATGGCAACCAGGAAGATGCGCCGTGGATGCGGATATTCCGTAACGCAAGAAAATTTATTGCCTAGCTTAATGTTTAAGCAGCAATCATTTAAAAGGAAAAAAGCAACATGAACATGTTAAAAGCACTATTTGCAATATTGGCATTAACTTTATCATTCAGCAGCTTCGCGCTCACCGATGATGAATCATTTGAGTTTAGTGATGCGTTGACATCAGGCAAACTAAAAGTGGTACAAAAATATGTTAAAGCAGAGCCAGCGGTCGTTAATGACAAAATTTTTGGTTGGTCGCCAGTGCAAATGGCAGCGAATAAAGGCGATATTCCTACGGTGAAATTTTTACTTAGCAAGGGCGCTGAAATTAACTATATTCACCCCATTGCACACCATTCAGCATTTATGTTGGCAGCGTTTAGTGGCCAAGAAGAGATGGCAAAATTTTTAGCAAGCGCTGGCGCAGATGTCAACATTAAACTTAAAGGTGATGTTTCTCTCATTCGCTATTTCCGCGATGAAGGCAATACGCACATGGTTGAATTAATGACTGGCCTTGGCGTTAAAGATGACGGTTGCGCGGAAGAACAGTGTTTTTAAGCGTTAAATTAAAAACGATCAAAATGGTGTTTTAATTAACCGCATCACACCATGAAAAATTATACGATTTGGTTTTTAGCATTTCTCTTTACAACCTCAGTAAGCTTACCAATCACTGGTAACGCTGCTGAGGTTTTTGTTTATTCAGCCGATCATGTTCGCACCCTAGCAGCCTCGTGCGCCGCCTGTCACGGTAGCAATGGCAATGCCATTGCTGGTAACGCAAGGTTAGCAGGCATTAATCCAGCTTATTTCACCAAACAAATGCTCGCCTTTAAAGAGGGTAGCTTGCCCGCCACTGTGATGCATCATCATGCTAAAGGCTTGAATGTGGATGAAATAAATCAACTGGCTATGTATTTTTCACAGCAAAAACCTGTGGCTAACCAAGCTCCAAAATCACAACCATTAAGTCCAAGCCATGAGCCACTTTAAACGTCGTGATTTTATTAAATCAAGCTTGAGTCTGGGTGCTACCTATCTGAGTGCTGCCTGCCTAGCCCCTGGCTTACTCAGCGCTTGTGCCAGTTTAAGCACGCAAAAAAGCAGCCACAGCATTGGCCGTGTGGTGATTATCGGCGGTGGCTACGCTGGCACCACCGCAGCTAAGTACATCCGCATGTGGAGCTTGGGCAATATCGATGTGGTGGTTATCGAGAAATCCGCACAATTCGTTTCGTGCCCGCTTAGTAATTTGGTGTTGGGTGGCAGCAAAAGCATCAATGACCTTACTTTTGGCTACGATTTGGTCAAAAAAAATCACGGTGTCAAATGGCTGAATGACGAAGTAACTGCCATTGATGCCGCAGCCAAAAAGGTCCTGATGAAGCGTGGCGAAATTACCTATGACCGCTTAATTATCGCGCCTGGCGTTGATTTTAACTACGCATCACTGCCAAACCTAGAGGCCGCGCAGGAAGCAATTCCACACGCTTGGAAAGCGGGCTGGCAAACCGTCAACTTGCGCAAGCAATTAGAGGCCATGCCTGACGGTGGCGT
>JANLWF010000230.1:0-1689 GCA_031364385.1 Methylotenera sp. | reverse complement strand
GTAACTGCATAGACTAGCAATTAGGCTGTTACCAAGTAATAACTTGAAAGGGATTACTTTTTTGCTGGCTGCATAACATATACTAAAGCCAATCAAGCAGCTAACCAGCCACGATGCAGCTAAATCTGGTAACGAAAACTGAAGCGCGCTGTCAGTATGAAAAGACAACCAATTTAGAAGTTGGACACCCCATATGCCACTACCTACTGCAATAGAATAAACTGGTAATAACCATGACCTGCTATTTGCACTAGAGCGATATAAATGACTTATAAATCCGAATGCAACAAATATGGCTGAACTACCCGCTGCTAGCGATAGTAGTACCAACCAAATGTCGTATTGCGGCTCCATAAGATTTAACTTAGCAAATAGCGTGCCATACCATTATTTTAAGTAAATATATGATATAAATCATGTCCTCGCTCTAGCACACTAAGTACACGATTTATAAATGGTGTAAAGCCCATAATTAAATGAGGGTAAATGAGCTAAAAATACTGCTTTTGCTATCAATTAGGATGAAATGCTGACAGAAGTGTTAAATACCTCTCAATAGCTCGTTAATGCCCACTTTACCACGTGTTTTTTCATCTACTTTTTTAACAATAACCGCGCAATAAAGACTATAGCTGCCGTCTTTAGAAGGTAAATTACCCGCAACCACTACTGAGCCAGCGGGCACGCGGCCGTAGAACACTTCACCTGTTTCGCGGTCGTAAATTTTAGTGCTTTGGCCGATGTATACACCCATTGATATGACGCAGTTGTCTTCTACCACAACGCCTTCAACCACCTCAGAGCGTGCGCCCACAAAGCAGTTATCGCCAATAATGGTAGGCCCAGCTTGCACAGGCTCTAACACACCGCCAATGCCCACGCCGCCGCTTAAATGCACGTTCTTGCCGATTTGCGCACAAGAGCCAACCGTCGCCCAAGTATCCACCATAGTGCCTTCGCCCACGTGCGCGCCTATATTGACGTATGACGGCATCAACACTGCGTTTTTGCCGATGAATGAACCGCGACGCACGATGGCGTTAGGCACCACACGAAAGCCACCAGCTTTAAAATCCGCCTCAGTGTAATTGGCAAATTTTGGCGGCACTTTGTCAAAGTATTTGGTTACACCATCATCCATCAATACATTATCTTCTAGGCGAAACGATAGTAAAACCGCCATTTTTAGCCATTGATGCGTTTCCCAGTTTTGGCTATCACCTATGCGCGAAGCCACGCGTAGCTTGCCTGTGTCTAAATCGGCAATAAGCGAGGCTACAGTGGCTTTAATTTCGGCAGATGCGTTGGCGGGGTTGATGTTGGCGCGGTCTTCAAATGCCGCTTCAATAATACTTTGACGTGGATCCATGGGGCTCTCAAATAAGGTTGATTAAATTAATTTGCTATTTTAACCTATAACCAGCGATAGCCAAAAAAAAGCGCGCAGTCTGAGCTGCGCGCTTTTAGTTTAATTTTAAAGTTAATTACTTACCCGATTTTGCGGCTTCGTAAAGTGGACGCACTTTTGGTGCCAAGGCTTTTAAATCGGCAATTCGGCTGGCGCTGGCGGGGTGAGTGCTCAAAAATTCTGGCGGCGCACCTTTAGATTGCGCACTCATTTTTTCCCACAAAGTGACTGCTGCATCTGGGTTGTAACCCGCACGGGCAGCTAATTCTAGGCCCATTTTA
>JANLWF010000207.1:0-1511 GCA_031364385.1 Methylotenera sp. | reverse complement strand
AATGTACTCTTGGCTGCAAGCATATAGTACAAAACTAAATTTAAATACGCTCGAAGGCGCAGTTATTTTCGCAACGATACTTTCCGTTTTCGCATTTGCCATAAAAACTCTCTCAAAATTAACATTCAGTGCATATCATTTGCAGCGTGATGCTGAAGAACGTGAACAACTTACCCACCTATACTTGGCTTTGAGTAATGATAATAAAGTAGATGCTGAATCAAGAAATATTGTTCTACAAGCTCTATTTAGCAGAAGCGATTCTGGCTTGCTCGCTGGCGACCATAGTCCAGTAATGCCAATATCATCACTTCAGGATGCAATTAAAGCCGCTGGAAGATAAGGCAATGAAAAAACGCCTACATACACTCAAAAAGCATCTACCTAAAAAAACCAATGCGCCTGTAGAGTCTCCTGTGTATGTTGGCGATATTGATGCGTCCGCGCTACCAAAACCCACTATTAGCAAGATTATGTATAACACCGCAGAGATTGTGGAGTGCGTGCTGACGGCAGAACAATTAGCTAGCTTTAAACCAGATACAGATAAGAAGATTTGGTTGAATGTGCATGGTGTGCATGATGTTGCGGTGATTAAACAAATTGGTGCTATTTTTGAGCTGCACCCATTAGTGATTGAAGATATTTTAAACACCGAGCAGCGCCCAAAAATTGATGAGTTTGAAGATTATCTTTTTTTAGAAACGCGTAATTTTTATTACGATAAAGCCACAATGAGCGTGAGTAGCGAGCAAATTAGCTTGGTGTTAGGACGCAATTTTTTGCTAACGTTTCAAGAACGCTCAACGGGCGCGTTTGAGCCGATTCGCGAACGCTTGCGCGCCAGCCGCGCGCAGATTCGCGAACAAGGCGTGGATTACTTAACCTATGCCGTGCTCGACAGCGTAGTAGATAAATATTTTAATGTGCTGGAAGATGTGAATGAGGCGAGCGAGGAATTAGAAGATTTGCTGTTAAACAAGCCTAGCAGCGTGCATCTGCAAAGCATTCACCAGCTAAAACATGTGAGCATAGAGCTACGCCGTGCCGTATGGCCATTACGCGAGGTGATTAATAATTTAATTCGCAATGAAAAAGGCTTTTTTCAAGCCACCACTTTGCCTTATTTACGCGATGTGTACGACCATACCGTGAATTTTATTGAATCATTAGAATCGATTCGCGATACCCTAAGCGGCATGATGGATATTTATATGGCCAGCGTGAGCCAACGCGTGAATTTAGAGTTGCGCGCGTTAACCGTGGTGGCGATGCTATTTATGCCAGCGACGCTGATTGCAGGCATTTTTGGCATGAATTTTACCCACATGCCGTGGATAGACCACTACAACGGCTTTTGGTGGGCGCTGGGCATTATGGCGGGCATTGCGCTTGTGATGATTATGATTTTTTGGCGCAGGCAGTGGTTAAGTAGCAAGACTTAACCTTTAATTAAAGCTGCATATTTCGCCCGTATCTTCGCCGCCTTAGGCGCTGCCACCGCTAAGCAA
>JANLWF010000340.1:0-1666 GCA_031364385.1 Methylotenera sp. | reverse complement strand
GGTGAAAGTGCAAAAACTGATCATGTGATTGGCCAACAAAATCGTCAAGTGAATAGATTACGGTTGGAGAGCGAGTTGCTTTATTTCAGAAAAAATCATGGTTTGTTTGGTATGATCAACCATATACTTTTGACTCATTTGGCTGATTTATACGATTTGATTAAGAATTTGGTGCGCTTAAAAGGCTTGAATAGTGTTGTGGAGACTGTAAAGAGCTCTGCCTTAATTTGGCAGGTGCTAGTGCAAACGCAGTGGGCTACTAAATCTACACGCTAATTATGATGCCTAAGATTGGGATTGTGATTATCGGCAGGAATGAAGGTGAACGGCTAATTCGCTGCATTCAGTCATTGCATGAGCATATTGCAAATACTGTTTATGTTGATTCCGCTTCAACTGATTACTCTATTGAATCTGCAAAAAAACTAGGCGCGCATACGCTTGCGCTAGATATGTTAAAACTTTTTACCGCGGCGCGTGCCAGAAACGCTGGCTTTGCCGAGTTGCTAAGCCTTTTCCCTGATACTGAGTTTGTTCAATTTGTGGATGGCGACTGCGAAGTGCTCAATCACTGGGTTAAGGTTGCCGTGACATTTTTACAAGATAATCCGCAAATAGCGGTGGTTAGCGGTGTTTTGAATGAGCGATTCCCTGACAAAACCATCTACAATACCTTGTGTGATTTGGAATGGAAGATGCCTATCGGCGAAATGAAAGCGTGTGGTGGTAACGCTTTAGTTCGAGTGAGTGCATTTAAAGAGGTTAATGGATTTTTGCCAACTTTAATTGCTGGCGAAGAACCAGAAATGTGCATTAGGCTACGTAAAAAGGGCTGGAAAGTGTGGCATTTAGCAGACCAAATGATGTTACACGATGCTGAAATGACACAATTTAAGCAATGGTGGAGGCGCAGTACGCGCGCAGGTTATGCCTTTGCTGAAGGTGCATTTTTACATGGTGCCGCACCAGAGTATCATTGGGTAGCTGAATCTAAACGCGCCTGGCTATGGGGGCTTTTTATACCTTTAGCAATCGTGATTTTGGCATTACTGAAGCCCGTATGGGCTATATTATTGCTGCTGGTTTACCCTTTACAATGGCTGAGGTTAAGCTTAAAAAGCCAGCATCCATTTAAAACTGCGAGTTTACAGGCATTTTTTTTAACAATAGGGAAATTTCCTGAAATGCTTGGTCAAATCAAGTTTTTATGGCATCGCTATAATCATAAACAAAGTCAAATCATCGAGTATAAATAATGTGCTGTTTGATTAATCTAAAAAGCTTGATCTGGTTGAATGATGGCAGCTGAAGAAATCTCTGCTAAATCGCCTGATTGGATACGTGAATATAAACCATTTTTTGCTTGGGCGCCATCACGTTCATTGTTAGCGAGCATTCGAAGTTATCAATCGTTAGCAATTTCAAATAATCCGTTTAAAATTATTTTAATCAAAGTGTCGGTGTTACGACATTTGTTTTGGAGTGTAGTCACTGGGGCAGACATTCCAATTAACGCCCAAATTGCTGGCGGATTACTTATTCCGCACCCTAATGGCATAGTGATGCACTCAGACGTGAAAATAGGGCCTAATTGCCTTATTTTTCAACAAGTCACTATTGGCTCTAAAGATGGCTCGAAGCCGCCAACGATAGGAGGGCACGTGGA
>JANLWF010000127.1:0-1543 GCA_031364385.1 Methylotenera sp. | reverse complement strand
CCGCCACTAATTCAGCTTCGCCTATTTTTGTCTCCAATGCGCTCTTAAACTTACAATTCAGCTCCATCAATAAGGTATCTATATGTTTGATTTCTAACAATACTTTTGTTCCCACTTTGAGCTCAGGCAAGCTTGGCACTTTGGTGATGTAGAACATGCCATCAATGCGCACCAAGTTTTCGCGCCAAACTGTGGCTGTCACTTCGGTTAGTTTTTCCTGTAACAAATATTGCAAGCACCAGTAACGTTCCATGCGGGTTTGAAATTCGCTGTAAGCGCTGTAAGTTTGATCAAAATTGCGCATAATCACGTTCAGCTTGCCGTCCGCAGCGTTATAAGGCGCTGACTTTTTATCTAACATGGCAATCAATTGACGCTGATTCACCAAATCTACTGCACGGCGCAATGGCGATGTACACCAAGCGTATTGAGCTACACCTAAGCCCTGATGAGGCTCTGCTTGGGTTGTCATAAACACCTTGCCACCTGTTTGCGCACGATAAATGCCGGCAATATTCGCCTCTTTCAGCAAGCCGCCCCAGTGGCTATTGGCGTAAATCATCAGCTCAGCCACTAGCTTATCCATGGGAGCTCCGCGTTCACGGGCGACGATTTTAACGACGCCATCATTCACGTAAAAATTGTAATCAATCTGCGGTGTGCGATTCGGGTCGGCTTTACCACGCGATTTTTCTAAACTTTCCGCTAAGCCAAATAAAGCCTTAAGCCTCGCCCAGTAAACGTGCCCGCTGTTTTCTTCTAATGTCTCTGCATTGAAAAACGGTTCTAATTCATCGTGGCGCAAATTGTCGGCAATTTTAATTTTTTCAAGTTTTGTTTCATGCGCCATAATCTCAAATTCAGGCGTAATTTCGCAATACAAACTCAACACTGGCTTGATTTCGCCAGCATCCAAGCTAAATGGTTTCACTACATTATCTGGCAACATGGTAATTTTATTGCCAGGCATATACACGGTAGAGAGGCGATTCAGCACAATCGCATCCAAGCCGCTATCTGGTTGCACCCCCAAGCTGGGCGCGGCAATGTGAATGCCAACCCGTGTATTGCCATTACTTAGAGTTTCTAAGCTAAATGCATCGTCAACCTCGGTCGTGGTGGCGTCATCAATGCTAAAACATTCCACGCTTGCAAGCTGCAAATCATTTGTAATTACAGGCAAATCATGCGCTGAAAAAGCAATACCTTCGCTAAACATTTCGCGCAAAAACGCACCTAGGTGGTAATCGTGCGCGTTAGCAATCAAGCCCGCGTCAAACATCACAGTTAGTGCTAATCTGCCCGAAGTTTGCGCCGCCTGATCAATCGCTTTCCATTCCATCGAGTTTTTATCTGGATTGTAAATGAGGCTATCCGCCTTGCTGGCAAAGCCTTCCGGCAGTTTTTTTTCATTAAGTTGCACCACCCAAGCTGCCATCTGTTCGGCTTGTAATTTTTTGCGCTCCACCGCCGCCAGCGCCAATTTAAGCGTCTCTGCAGGCGCGGCTTTGTAGCGCCCTTTGCCTTTGCGATAAAAATACAT
>JANLWF010000125.1:0-2004 GCA_031364385.1 Methylotenera sp. | reverse complement strand
CATTGGCCAATTCCACCGTAATTGGGCTTTTATTCAGGTCTTTATATTCACTTTTACTGCGCTTAAATTTATTTTCAAGATTATTCGCAAAAGGCAGATTATTTTCCGCTACTTCACTTAATACAAGTAATAGGTGTTTTGCAGAAGATAGCGACTTTTCAGTGCCGATATCGGCATATTGCGTTAACTTTAACGTCATTTAATCATCCTTAACTCTTATATATTATCTAAGACAATGATAGCGAATCAATCACTAGCAGCACTAGAAACCCATGTTTTAACTTGACCAAAAAGCCTAAAAAAGCCACACTACAGGCTATTGAATGTATTTCATAGAACATTTCTGTACTACTATAGTTTCATTTTTTATATCTGCTTACAAATAAGCATAAATTATACGCTTAGCATGCGTATTCTTGTTATTGACGCGCATGTTTGCGCGATGGAGAAATCTCAAGCATGGCCATAAACCCGCACGACTCTAATCAAGTACAGCATTTGCAAGAAACTGACCCGCTAGAAACCCAAGAATGGCTAGACGCGCTTGCCTCGGTGATTGAAAACGAAGGCACTGAACGCGCGCATTTTCTGCTGGAAGCGATGATTGACCAAGCGCGTCGTTCTGGCAGCAATTTACCCTATAACGCGACTACAGCGTATGTAAACACTATCCCAACGCACTTGCAACAACGCTTGCCAGGCGACCCTGAAATGGAACGAAAAATAAGGGCTTTGGTACGCTGGAACGCAGTGATGACGGTGTTGAGAGCCAATGAGAAATCACCAGGTGTGGGCGGACATATTGCCAGTTTTCAATCGGCTGCAACCTTATACGACACTGCTTTTAACTACTTTTTTAGAGCGTCAAATGAGAATTTCGGTGGCGATTGCGTTTATTTTCAAGGACACTCTTCACCAGGCGTTTACGCGCGCGCCTTCTTAGAAGGCAGAATCTCAGAGGAACAATTAAGTAATTTCCGCCAGGAAACAGGTGGCAAGGGCTTATCCAGCTACCCACACCCGTGGCTAATGCCAGATTTTTGGCAGTTCCCTACTGTGTCGATGGGTTTAGGGCCTTTGCAAGGTATTTACCAAGCGCGCTTTTTAAAATACATCCACGACCGCGGTATTGCCGACACCTCTGACCGCAAAGTGTGGGTGTTTTGCGGTGATGGCGAGATGGATGAACCTGAGTCGCTAGGCGCTATTTCATTGGCATCGCGCGAGAAATTAGATAACCTTATTTTCGTGGTCAATTGCAATTTACAACGTCTAGACGGCCCAGTGCGCGGCAACGGCAAAATCATTCAAGAGTTGGAATCTGACTTTAGAGGTAGCGGATGGAACGTGCTGAAAGTGATTTGGGGCTCGTATTGGGATCCACTTTTGGCGATGGACAAAGACGGTGTACTGAAAAAACGTATGGAAGAGTGCGTGGATGGTGAATATCAAAATTTCAAAGCCAAAGGTGGCGCATACACGCGCGAGCATTTCTTTGGCAAATATCCTGAGCTAAAAGCCATGGTTGCGGCGATGTCTGACCAAGATATTTGGCGCTTAAACCGCGGCGGACACGATCCGCACAAGGTTTACGCGGCTTATCATGCGGCGGTGAATCATAAAGATCAGCCGACAGTGATTTTAGCTAAAACCGTCAAAGGTTATGGTATGGGCGAGGCGGGCGAAGGCCAAAACATTACGCATCAACAAAAAAGCATGGATATTGAATCGCTTAAAGTGTTCCGTGACCGCTTTGATTTGCCGATTACGGACGAGCAAGTGGAAAGTTTGAGCTTTTACAAACCAGCCGACGACAGCCCAGAAATGAAGTACATGGCCGAGCGCCGCGCGGCCATGGGCGGATTTGTGCCGCAACGCAGACGCAAAGGCAACGAACTAAAAACGCCTGAATTATCCGCGTTTGAAAATATGCTAATGGCCACGGGTGAACGCGAAATATCGACCACAATGGCTTTTGTACGCATACTTTCTACGCTAGTACGC
>JANLWF010000091.1:0-2856 GCA_031364385.1 Methylotenera sp. | reverse complement strand
CGCCAAAGTTATCGAATAGTGTCAGGGTTTGGTTTGAGATTGAGATTTCAATGCGCATGATTCAATTAATTAAAAAGCATCTTTTGATGCCGCATAAACATATCTATTAGCAGCTTCTCTGGTACAACGATTTATATGCCTATCATCATTACTATCTGTTATGACTTGTAATTCTTGATTCACGCCACTCATAGTACTTACATACTTATTTGCTGAATATTCCGCGGTGTCAAATTGCAACGCATAACGTTTAGAAATAGATATTAAGAAATAATCTATAAAATTGAGAAAAGGACTATCTGAAGTAACAAAAGACGCTTCACTATTGTTTATCACAAACCTATAATTTAAACTTAATAGCGCTTCAATTAAGCTTGTTTCATCCAGTAAAAATAATGATATGTCTCTTATTTGCTTATGAATATAATCAGGCTCTTTGAACCCTAAAGACTGCTGACTTTGAAGAGTTACAACATGTTTATATTCATCTTCAGTTACATTTTCTAATATTTCACTTTCATGCTTTCTTTGTCTTTTTGGATTATTCATTAACATCTGACAAAGATACTTTATTAACAACCCATGATTTTCGGTCGAGTGTCTATTTTCGATGATGTTGCTGTAGACGTTATGCCATACATCTTCACTAGATCTAAGCTCTGTTCTAAAGTTAGGTCGATCTTCAAATTGTTCAATGCCATCTAAATCAGGCTTATTAGCCTGTTTAATAAGTTTCTTCTTCCCATCTAAAAATGTTTCTGTATTTATATCAAAAACATAGATTTTTCTTTTATCTCGATTTAGCTCTAATTGTTTTTCATCGCAAAATTGAGTTAAAAATGTAACTGACACGAAATGATCATTACTCATAAATTACCTTTTACCAAGCATTTGGTGGTCTTCGCGAGGTGTGAAACACTCGCAAAATCTCAACCGTGTTATTTTTAATGCGATACGGCACAAGGTAATGTGTGTTGCTAATCACCAACTCTCGTGTGCCTAATACGCGCCCAGACCTTCCCAGTGCTGGTTGTGTGGCAAGTAAATTAACTTGCAGCTCTATGGTTGTCACTATTTGGCTGGCGGCAGTTGAGTTTTCTTGCGAGATATATTCAGCAAGTTCATCTATGTTTTTAAGCGCGGTTTTTAGCCAAATTATTTGCATCGCTTTCTATTTGGCTTTCCATTTACCAAACACGGCTTTTACTTCGGCCTCGCTTACAAAATCGCCCGCATCAGCCTCTTGTATGGCAGCGTGAATCTCGTTAATTTGCCATTCGTTGCTATCCACATAAGCTTTTATCGCCTCTGCCGCTAAGAAAGAGCGGCTGCGGTGGGTGGATTCAGCGAGTTTTTCCAACTTGTCTTTTACAACATCATCTAATCGTAAAGTCACTGTCGCGCTCATCATCAACTCCTTAATATTACAATGTGTACAATATATCACATTGTATTACTTGCGGGTTATCGTAGCTAAATCATCCCAATTACCGTCAGATTTAGGGCGGTACATCACAGTATTTTTCTTCATCGCGACAAATTGACCTTCGTACCACAGCGGAATATACGGTAGCTCATTGTGAATGCGGGTGGTGGCCATTTGCCAGTTTTCTTCCGCCAGCCATTTATCCAGCTCAACATCCGCGTAATGGCCACGATTAAAACCGTTGGGCGGGAAGTTTTGGCTGCCGAAGGCTTTACTGTAGATTTCTGGCGTTTTGATGCCCACCCAAGTCAGGCCAAATAGTTGAAAATTGCCTTGTTTTACATCGGCAAAAAACGTGCCCCAATCTAGGCTACGGATTTCTAGTTCGATTCCTGCTTCGCGCATTTGCGCTTGCAATATGGTGGCGATGCGCACGCGTTGAGCATCGGTGCTGGTTTTATAGACGAGCCTTAACGGTAGTTTTACACCTGCTTCTTGCAGTAATTTTTTGGCCAACTCTGGGTTGTGGTGGTATGGCGTTAAATTGGCATTACCAGCGTAATGTTCTGGCGGCAAAATTGCGTCTGCAATGCGCGTGTTTGTTACCATCACTTTCTGTATGATTTCTTGGCGATTAATGGCGTGAGCGATAGCTTGGCGTACTTTTAGTTGCTTTAAAACAGGGTCTTGCATGTTAAGGCCAAGGTAAGAAAAATTTGCACCAACGCTGGTTTCCACAAAAATTTCAGGCTTGCTTTGCAGATATTTCACCAGCTCTGGCGGCAAATCGCCTTGTAATAAATCCACCTCGCTGCGAAGCAATTTAAGCACGCGCACGGTTGGGTCTTTTACTTCTTGCAACGTGATTTTTACCCCGTCTTTCACGCGTTCTAAGCGGAGTTTATTGTCCCAACTTACAAATTTAAGCGCGCCATTGCCCACAGGATTGTGCGAAAAATCGTGATTTTTTTCTATTAAATCTTTAGGTAATATGCCGACAATCAACTTGGCTGGAAAGTGCGTATCCGCTTGCTTTAAGGTAAATAAAAACGTATTTTCATCTTCTACTTCAATACTATCAATATTGGCGAATTCTGCCGTAAGCGGCGAATCTTTTAGGGTAAGAAACGAATCATAAGTGGCTCTGACATCCGCCGCGTTTAAGGGCACATTGTTGTGAAACGGCGCGCGAGTTTTAATCAGCGCAAACCGATATTGCAAGTCATTAAGCATAACCCACGAGGCCAATACTGGCGAGGGTTTCGAGGTAGCATCAAAATCTACCAGCGGCTGGTAAATTAGCCGATTCACCCTCTCTGAAGCCGCGTCTGTGGCGAAACGTGGGTCTAGATTTAATGGCGCTTGGGCGATAGCGAAGCGAATTTCGCTATTCGTTTGTAAGGGGTTACAAGCCAATAAACACAAGCATA
>JANLWF010000089.1:0-3134 GCA_031364385.1 Methylotenera sp. | reverse complement strand
TTAGTGCCATAATGCGCGAGGTTGTTACAGATAAATTACATTTTTTACAACTTGGTTGCACTTTCAATGTGTTCGCGCTTTTATGTTATTTTTAGATTGATAAATTAATAAATAGGGAGAAGTCATGTCAGTACCAATAATAATCGCCATTGCTGCAGCAGTTTTAGCAGTGTTGTATGGTGTAGTAATGAGTAAATGGATTACCAATCTGCCAGCAGGCAACGCGCGTATGCAAGAAATTGCAGGCGCTATTCAACAAGGCGCAGCAGCTTATTTGGCTCGCCAATATAAAACTATCACTATGGTGGGTATCGTGCTAGCCGTTTTAGTAGCGGTATTTTTAGGCACTACAACTGCGATTGGTTTTGTGCTGGGCGCTTTATTATCTGGTGCTTGTGGTTTTATCGGCATGAATGTCTCTGTAAAAGCCAATGTGCGTACCGCTCAAGCGGCCACAGGCGGCATCGCCCCAGCCTTTGACGTTGCATTTAAAGGCGGCGCAGTCACAGGCATGTTGGTTGTTGGTTTAGGCTTATTTGGCGTGGCGGGTTTTTACTGGTTTTTAGGTGGTGAAAACGCAACCAACCTAGATCCACTCATCGGCTTGGCTTTTGGCTCATCACTCATCTCAATCTTCGCGCGTTTAGGCGGCGGCATCTTCACTAAAGGCGCTGACGTTGGCGCAGATTTAGTCGGCAAAGTTGAAGCAGGTATTCCAGAAGATGACCCACGTAACCCAGCCGTAATTGCCGATAACGTGGGTGATAACGTGGGCGATTGCGCTGGTATGGCGGCGGATTTATTCGAGACTTACGCAGTGACATTGATTGCCACTATGGTGCTGGGTCATTTGCTTATCACCGAATCTGGCGCTAACGGTATTATTTATCCGCTGATGCTGGGTGCTGTTTCAATCGTGGCTTCTATCATTGGCTGCTTCTTTGTTAAAGCTTCACCAGGTATGAAAAACGTGATGCCAGCTCTGTACAAAGGATTGGCTGTTGCAGGCACGCTGTCATTAATTGCATTCTATTTTGTGACCATGCAAATGTTCCCAGAAGGTTTAACTGCGGGCGAACTTACCATCTCTGCCAACCAATTATTTGGTGCCTGTGCGGTCGGCTTAGTGCTTACCGCTGCTTTAGTCTGGATTACCGAATACTACACAGGCACGCAATACGCGCCTGTGCAGCACGTGGCGCAAGCTTCTACTACAGGCCACGCAACTAATATCATCGCGGGCATTGGTATCTCAATGAAATCAACTGCTTGGCCAGTGTTGTCAGTGTGTTTGGCGATTTGGACATCCTATCATTTAGGTGGCTTGTACGGCATTGCGATTGCCGCAACGTCTATGTTGAGTATGGCAGGTATTGTGGTGGCTTTAGATGCTTACGGCCCAATTACAGATAACGCGGGTGGTATCGCTGAAATGGCTGGTTTACCTGCCGAAGTGCGCGATGTAACTGATCCATTGGACGCAGTAGGTAACACCACTAAAGCGGTGACCAAGGGCTATGCCATTGGTTCTGCGGGCTTAGCGGCATTGGTATTATTTGCCGATTACACGCACAAACTTTCTGGCGCAGGCATCGATGTTAAGTTCGATTTAAGCGACCCAATGGTGATTATTGGTTTGTTTATTGGCGGTTTAATTCCATTCTTATTCGCTGCCATGGCGATGGAAGCGGTGGGGCGTGCGGCTGGCGCAGTAGTTGAGGAAGTGCGCCGTCAATTCCGCGATATTAAAGGCATTATGGAAGGCACAGCTAAGCCAGAATACGGCAAAGCGGTAGATATGCTGACCACGGCTGCCATTAAAGAAATGATGATTCCATCATTATTACCAGTCGCGGTGCCAATCGCTGTAGGCTTGTTATTAGGCCCTGTAGCGCTCGGCGGTTTGCTCATGGGCACGATTATCACGGGTTTATTCGTGGCAATCTCTATGTGTACAGGCGGCGGCGCTTGGGATAACGCCAAGAAATACATCGAAGACGGCAACCACGGCGGCAAAGGCTCAGACGCGCACAAAGCTGCTGTCACTGGCGACACTGTTGGTGACCCGTACAAAGATACAGCAGGCCCCGCAGTGAACCCGTTGATTAAAATTATCAACATCGTGGCGCTGTTGATTGTGCCATTGCTACACATGCAAGCTTGAACAAAGTTTTTAAGCAATAAAAAAGGCGACTTTGGTTGCCTTTTTTATTACACTTATGTTTTTACAAGCAAACCAAATCATTGTAAAAACAATACCAGCATTCGTACAAGCAAACCAAATGATTGTAAAAACAATATCAGTATTGATAAAACAAACTAAGTTATTTTTACTGAAGCAGTTTGATAAGTTTATGTTGAGGCATCCATTTTGAGACATTCTGAATTTCACCGCTCACATCGTATTGGCTGGTTGCGCGCAGCCGTACTAGGCGCTAATGATGGCATTGTTTCTACCTCCAGCTTGATTATCGGCGTGGCTTCTGCAAGCATGCCTCACGAGGCAATTCTACTCACTGGGGTGGCGGGTTTGGTGGCTGGCACAATGGCGATGGCGGCGGGCGAATATGTTTCTGTCAGCTCTCAATCAGATACTGAAAATGCCGATTTGGCACGCGAACGTTTAGAAATAGCGACTGACCCTGAGCACGAAATACAAGAGCTTGCGAGCATATATGTTGGGCGTGGTTTAACACCTGAACTGGCCAACCAAGTTGCCGTGCAATTTACCGCGCACGATGCGCTTGGCGCACATGCGCGTGACGAACTGGGCATTAACGAGCAAATGAATGCTCGCCCAATACAAGCCGCACTTGCCTCTGCAGGCTCTTTTGCGCTAGGCGCAGCGCTACCTTTATTGGTAGTTTTGTTGATGCCAACAAGCAATTTAATTTCACCTGTAGCAATCATGTCACTGGTTTTTTTAGCCTTGCTGGGCGGATTAGCTGCAAAAACTGGCGGCGCGAATTGTTGGGCTGGCTCGGCGCGTGTGACGTTTTGGGGTGCCTTGGCGATGGCTGCTACCGCTGGTGTTGGTAGCTTGTTTGGCGTGGTTACGGCTTAATCTTTGAAAATAAAAAAGCGCGAAATCATCGCGCTTTTTTACAGCTGACTAAAACCTAAAATGCTGGCTT
>JANLWF010000034.1:0-3746 GCA_031364385.1 Methylotenera sp. | reverse complement strand
AGAAATGTCACAGGTTAAGCACGTTGCTTTTTTAACCTTAAATAATTTCTCTCTGATTGCGTTTTCTAACGCCATCGAGATTCTGCGTATTGCTAATTACTTGCTGGGTGAAGAGGTTTATCAATGGTCTGTAATTACTGTCGATGGTCAACCTGTTACGGCAAGTAATGGCTTGGTTTTTGCCAATACTAGTCAGCTAGACTTTGCCAATATGCCAGACGTATTACTGGTTTGTGGCGGCGTTAATATACAAAACGCTGTTAACCACAATGTAATTAAGCTACTCACACAAGCCAGCAAATATAATATTTGGCTGGGCGGCCTGTGCACAGGTAGTTACGCATTGGCCAAGGCAGGACTGCTAGATGGCTATAAATGTACGATTCATTGGGAGAATATGGCAAGCTTATGCGAGCAATTTTCATCTATCAATTTTATGGAAGAGCTGTTTGTGATTGACCGTAACCGCTGTACTTGCGCGGGAGGCACAGCACCCCTTGATTTAATGCTGGCGTTTGTGGCAGCTCGATTCGGCAAAAATTTAGTGGCCGAAATTTCAGACCAATTTATGATGGTACGCGCACGCGATAGTAAAGATCAGCAACATATCCCCGTAGCAGCGCGCGTGGGTTATAGCCATAAAGCATTGGTGGAGGTCTCGGCACTAATGGAAGCGAATATCGAGGAGCCACTTAGTTTAGACGAGTTGGCGCGCTTGGCAGATTTATCGCAGCGTCATTTGCAACGCATGTTTAAGCACACATTGAACATGACGCCAATGCATTATTATCTTAATTTGCGCCTGCGCCGCGCCAGAGCTTTATTGCTGCAAACCGAAATGTCAGTCATGAGCGTGACCGTGGCCTGCGGATTTCAATCTTCTTGCCACTTTAGTAAATCGTACCGCACCCTGTTTGGCTATTCACCCAGCATGGAGAGAAACCAGCATAAGCATGCACCGCCCGTTCATGCCATAGCCAGCAGCCCAAAAATTTATGAAGAAAGCACGACCACATAGAAACGTCTAATGTGCCTGCATCAACCGTTTAAACCAAGCATGGCGCGATTAAACAACATTCTGTCGTTATTTATTAGCTAATTAAATAGCGCCCGCGATAAGTTATGATTTTATCGTTTATATTACTTTTTCTTGTTAACGTTACTTGGGAGTTCAAATGAATCACATTGCCAAATCAGCTGTCATTAAATCTATCGTCATCGCCGCCCTATTTCCTTTAATATTAACCGCCTGTAAGAAAGCAGAAGATAGCGCTACCGCACCTCAAGCCACGCCAGCAACTGTAGCTGCTGGCGGTGAGGCTGAAACTTGTGCCACTGTTAAATTTGCCGATATTGGCTGGACCGATATTACTGCCACTACCGCGCTGTCATCAACCGTATTAGAAGGCTTGGGTTATAAGGCCGAATCGACCATTGCCTCGGTGCCAATTGCCTTTGCTGGCCTTAAAAAAGGGCAAATTGATACGTTTCTGGGCTATTGGTCGCCTTCTATGACGCCGATTCTGGAACCTTTCCTTAAAGAAAAAGCGGTTACTGTGTTAGATAAACCTAACTTGGTGGGTGCAAAATACACGCTGGCAGTACCTAAATATGCATTTGACGCAGGCTTAAAAAGCTTTGCCGATATTGCCAAGTTTAGCAAAGAGCTTGATGGCAAATTATATGGCATCGAACCAGGTAACGATGGTAACAAACTAATTGCGGACATGATTACTAAGGATGCATTTGGCCTAAAAGATTTTAAAATGGTGGAATCTAGCGAGGCAGGTATGCTGACTGAAGTAAGCCGCTCGGTTAAAGACAAAAAATGGATTGTGTTTTTAGGCTGGGCACCGCACCCAATGAACGTGCAACAAGACATCGTATATTTGAGCGGTGGCGACGATTTCTTTGGCCCAAATTATGGCGAAGCCAAAGTCTATACAGTTACTTCAAACGAATTAGCGACGCGTTGCCCTAATGTGAACAAACTGATTACCAATATTGAGTTTGACGTTGGCATGGAAAATGAAGTGATGTTGCCGATTATGGATAAAGTGAACCCAAATGAAGCGGCAAAAGCATGGCTGGCTAAAAACCCTGCCGTGCTGGATAAATGGCTAGATGGCGTGAATACCAAAGATGGCCAACCTGGATTAGCGGCTGTAAAAACGTATTTGGGTGTTTAATTTGCACCGCTGTTAAAGCGTTTCAGCTTAACTTGTTAAAGCCATTACTGTCTATCGATAGTGATGGCTTTTTTAATGAAAACGACTTATTAAAACGACTTATCTTAAACGACACATGTCGTATTCAGATAAAAAATAGTCTGGTCTATTACAATGGCTTTAGCGCAAAACCACGAAAATCTTAATTAATCGTTAAGCCCACAAAATCATTACTGGAGCTCGCTTGAACAAAGATTATTCCATATGGAGATTACTCTCCCAAGGCTTTAAAAATCACGCTGGCTGGACACCCGCATGGCGCAGCCCAGAGCTAAAACCTAGCTATGATGTGGTGATTATTGGGGCAGGCGGGCATGGCCTAGCCACCGCGTATTACTTGGCTCGCGAGCATGGTGTTAAAAATATTGCAGTGCTAGAAAAAGGTTTTTTGGGTGGCGGTAATACTGCGCGCAATACCACTATTGTGCGCTCCAATTATCTGTGGGACGAAGCGGCGATGTTATATGAGCACTCGCTAAAACTGTGGGAAGGCTTGACCGAAGACATCAATTTTAACGTGATGTTTAGCCAGCGCGGCGTGTTTAATTTAGGCCATACCCTGCAAGATATGCGCGATATTGAACGTCGTGTGAATGCGAATAATCTCAATGGAATTGATGCGCTAGCGCTGAATGCTCAGGAGGTAAAAGACCGTATTCCGCTAATTAATATTGGCAAAAACACACGTTTTCCTATTCTGGGAGCAAGCTTTCAACCACGCGCAGGTGTGGCTAGGCACGATGCGGTGGCTTGGGGTTTTGCACGCGCCGCCAGCCATTATGGCGTGGACATTATTGAAAACTGCGAAGTCACCGCGATGGATATTGCCAACGACGCAATACAAGGCTTGCAGACCAGTCGCGGTTACATCAAAACATCCAAGGTAGGTTGCGTGGCGGCTGGACATAGCTCTGTGATGGCAAAAACTGCTGGCATCAAAATGCCAATTGAAAGCCATCCGCTGCAAGCCTTTGTATCAGAATCGCTGAAACCTTGTTTGGACACGGTAGTCATGTCCAACGCCGTGCATGGCTATGTCAGCCAATCTGACAAAGGCGAGTTGGTGATTGGCGCGGGTATTGATCACTACAACAGTTACACACAGCGCGGTAGCCCGCATATTATCGAACACACGGCAGCGGCGATTATCGAGCTATTCCCCATGTTTTCTCGCGTGCGTATGAACCGCCAATGGGGTGGCATTGTGGACACTACGCCAGACGCTTGCCCGATTATTAGCAAAACCAAGGTAAAAGGCCTGTACTTTAACTGCGGCTGGGGTACGGGCGGGTTTAAGGCCACGCCTGGCTCGGGGAATGTATTTGCGCATACGATTGCGTATGATGAACCTCATCCGCTAAATGTCGCTTTCGCGCTAGATCGCTTTCATACTGGTCATTTAATTGACGAGCATGGCGCAGCTGGAGTTGCACATTAAAAATGCAGCGCACCTTAAAGCCCTTGTTCACTAGGAAAAGTTATGTTTGTTATTAAATGTCCACATTGTCAAGAAGCGCG
>JANLWF010000013.1:0-1616 GCA_031364385.1 Methylotenera sp. | reverse complement strand
GCTTAAAAATTGTCATCCCACTGGCTTTGCTGATTGTGTTTATGTTGCTTTATGCCGTGTTTGGAAACTTTAAAGATGGCCTCATCGTATTCAGTGGCATTCCATTTGCGCTCACAGGCGGCGTTACTGCACTATGGCTCGCAGGCATTCCGCTTTCAATCTCGGCAGGCGTGGGCTTTATTGCGCTCTCAGGCGTGGCGGTGCTGAATGGTTTGGTGATGATTACCTTCATCAACAATTTACGCGCCGAAGGCAAAGCCATCAATGAGGCGGTGCACGAAGGCGCGCTAACAAGGCTGCGCCCAATTTTGATGACCGCGCTAGTCGCTTCTTTCGGCTTTATCCCGATGGCGATTGCGACAGGCGTGGGCGCAGAGGTGCAACGGCCATTAGCGACTGTGGTAATTGGCGGCGTGTTGTCATCAACTTTGCTTACTTTGTTGGTGTTACCTTTGTTATATACAATGGTGCACCGCAAAAGCATGATTTTTAAATAAAACCTAATGAAAAAACTTATCTATTTACTCTTTATTTTAATACTCGCCAGTTGTGGCGGCAGTACGCCACAACATACGGTCATTCCAGCAGGCGCAACCGTGCTTATTTTGGGCGATAGTTTAAGTTATGGCACTGGTGCAAATACTGGCGAAGATTACCCAACGTTACTCGCCAAAACCACAGGCTGGAACATCATTAATGAAGGCGTGCCAGGTGATACCACGACGGGAGGCTTAGCGCGTTTGCCAGCTTTGTTAGAAGCGCACCAACCGAAATTGCTAATTGTAGAGCTGGGTGGCAATGATTTGCTGCATCAAACAGCACAAACGGAAATAGTAAATAATCTTAAAACCATACTATCGCTGGCTAAAACACAAGGCATCGCAAGTGTTTTGGTGGCAATCCCCGAAATTAGCCCGTTAAAAGCCACTTTTGGTAATTTGTCCGACCATCCTCTGTATGAAAAGCTGGCCAAGAACACTAATACACCGCTGATTGCCGATGTGTTTTCAGATGTGCTATCAGATAAAGATTTAAAATCAGACCAAATTCACGCCAATGCGCGAGGTTACCGCGTGATAAGTGATAAATTGTATGTGAAATTGCAAGAATTAGGGTATGTGAATTGATTTAAACATGCTCTGGGAGGCAATATCCATGCGGGTCGCAGGGTGGTTGTTTTGGCGTGTGAATAATGCTCTTTAGCGCATATATTCCACGGACAAGCCAAATACTGGCTTAGCTGTCGTTCCGTACAAGCGTAGCGCGATACGGAATCCAGTGACGTTCCAACTTCCCGTCATTCCCGTGAAAACGGGAATCCATTTTGACTTGTCATTGCGAGTGAAACGAAGCAATCTAGTTTTTTGTTAAGTATTTTTTCGCTTTGATAGCGACCCTATTTCTTTTGTTTGTGCAAAAGAAAGTAATCAAAGAAAATCACACCCCGCTGCCACTTCATCCTTCGGTCTTAGCGCTGCATCTGGGCGGCTGCGGAACTCGTGCTTTCAGCACTCAAACAGTCCTCGCCGCTACCCATCTGCCGCTCAAGCCGAAGGCGCGGCGGGATTGAAAACCATACGAAATTTGAGAGTTTGTAGGGCGTCAATAGCGTAGCG
>JANLWF010000397.1:0-2108 GCA_031364385.1 Methylotenera sp. | reverse complement strand
GCAACAGCTATCTATACAGTCTGCCGTAATGTCTTCGCAGGGCGGGCATATCCAGCTTACCAACGGCACTATTATTAATGCCGCTCAAAACTTTAAACTCGATAGCTTGGTTCACATTTTTGCTGTTAAAGATGAAAACGGTAACTGGCAAAGCACACAAATTAGTGACCAATCACATGCTGATTTAATGCGAAGGGCTGGAGAACGTCAAAACAACTCGGGCAGAGGTAATAATAACAGCGGCAAGGGCGGCGAAACGGATTCAGCTGAAGATAAAAATAGCAACTCTGGTCCTGGTTCCGACTCTGGTCCTGGTTCCGACTTAGATTCTAGTTCCGATTATGGCTCCGATTATGGTTCTAAGTCAGATTCCGATTCCGACTCCGACTCAGGTTCCGACTCAGGTTCCGACTCAGGTTCCGACTCAGGTTCCGACTCTAGTTCCGACTCTGGTTCTAACTCAGGTTCTAGCTCCGACTCCGACTTTGGCTCAGGTAGCAAATCGATTATCCTTGATAAACCCTCGGTTTCTGACCGCCCTAGTGGAAGTGACCGCCCTAGTGGGAGTGACCGTCCTAGTGGGAATGACCGCCCGAGTGGAAGTGACCGTCCTAGCGGTGGTGGTGATAGGTCTAGTGGCGGTGATCGCCCCGCCCCTATTGATCGCCCTATTACCATCGACCGTCCTAGTGGTGGTGACAGACTAAGAGTTGACCGCCCCAGCGGCGACGGTAGCCCTAGTGGTGGTGACCGCATTAGAACTGAAATGAGTGGAAGTAGTGGTGGCAGCGGAAGCGGAAGTAGTAGTGGCAGCGGCAGTGGGAGACGCTAAGACAGCAGAACTTAACTAAAAATCACAATATAAGCTGTTGTTATTTTACTTAACTTAATGTTTAATATGATAATAATATTAATCATTAAGGGGAATGTAATTGCGCGTAGCACACATATTGGGGATCAGCATGTTATTGGCATGCCAGCAGGCCTCTGCGCTAGATGGTAGATTCTCTTCCACACTTGGCCTAGATTATTCTTCTGGAGATTATGGTGCCAGCCAAGATACAGACGTTTGGGCAGTACCCATTAGCCTAAAATATAGGACTGACACTTGGAACATACGCGCCTCTACTTCTTACTTAAGAGTAACCAGCCCAAACTTTGTGACACCAGAAGGCGACTTTATTGGCACTGGTAACGCCACCTCAGCCAAAAGGGTTACCGAAGAAGGCATAGGCGATATCAACATCGCAGGCACCTACAATCTTTTAGATGAGAGAAAGTACCCCGCTGGCTTAGATGTGAGCGCTAAAGTCAAAATCCCTACTGCGGATGAAGACAAATTTTTAGGTACTGGCAAAACAGATTTTGGTTTAAATACCGAAATATTTCAGTCATTTGGTGATTGGTCACCGTATTGGAATGTGGGCTTTAAATGGAGAGGCGACCCCAAAGGCTTCAATTTAAAAAATGTTTGGTCTAGTTCTATCGGCACAGATTATCGAATTAACGACAGCTTCAACGTGGGTATTGGTTACGATTGGCAACAAAAAACTACCAAATTTTCTGATAACGCGCAGGAAGCCTCAGCCTATGTTAACTATCGAGTCAACAACAACAATAAAGTAAACTTTTATGTGCTTGGCGGCTTTAGCAATGCCAGCCCAAACTGGGGCTCTGGCTTAGTGTTAGTTCACTACTTTTAATCCATTGCTTTACTATTTGATGAATCATAAGGCAGCCGTTAGCATGGCTACTTCGCCATTGCCGTTATCGAGATGTGGATGAAATCGCTACTTATCTCACCCGCATTTACATTGCTAGGCACGTCCATTGCGACTTGCTGCTTTTCTCTGTTTTAGGATAATAATGATGTATAAATATTTACTCAAACTGACAATTTTTGCAATTTACGCATTTACATTAGCCGCCTGCGAGCAACAAAAGCAAGCCTCTGCCGAGGTGGGCGCTATTCCAAAAACGATTATTGATAAAGCCACGAATGATATAAATGCTGCGCAAGCACTGGTTACTGAAAAAATGCAGGCGATAGAGAATATGGATGCACCAGCAGATGAAGCAAAATAAGCGCACCAATACATCATTTAAGG
>JANLWF010000346.1:0-2593 GCA_031364385.1 Methylotenera sp. | reverse complement strand
AACGCTTTAAAACTTTTTACCAATCCCAATACCTACAACCCACGGATTAATATCCAAAGAGTCGACCTTTGTCCAGCGGTCTGTAATGCCACTCTGCAATTTAACATTCGCCCCGCTCTGACTTGTATTTAAAGTAGTTGTGGATGGCCTTAGTGACGAGTTGGCTGGGGTCTTCTTGCGGCATTTGCTCGATGTGGACAATGATTTTGAGGTGACTATCTTGCGGAAACTCAAGCGCCCAACTTTAAAGAAACTCTTCCGCATCTGTATCAAGGTTGCGGTGATGGAAAGGCGTTGGATCCATTGAGTTAAAAAGCTCTGAGAGCTTCACTATGCGTAGCTCAATCTGATGGATGGGAGGATGAGTTTTTGTCATGTTAAACATTTAAACCGCCTATGGCCTAGTTGACGGGGGCTATTATTCTGGCAGTGTACGACCTAACCACCATAACCAAGTAAAACCTAATAAGCCCGCCAGCAAAGAGGCCAGTAATACGCCAGTCTTAGCCATTAGCAGATACTCTGGCTGATTAGCGAAGCCTAACTCTGCGATAAAGATAGACATGGTGAAGCCTATACCACCGAGAACAGAGACGGCGGCAATCTGGCTAAAGCGTGTGCCGCTAGGTAATTGTCCCACCCCTAGGCGCAATGCCAACCAGCAAGCGCCAGTGATACCAATAAATTTACCAAATAATAGCCCGAATGTCACGCCGAGCATCACTGGATGCGTCAAAGGCTCACTCAGTGAGCTAAACTGCAACGGTATACCTGCGTTAAATAACGCAAAGATTGGAATCACGATAAAAGCCACTGGCAAATGCCAGATATGTTCTAATCTCTGGAGCGGCATTTGCACCCCCTGTACACTTTCTTCTAAATTCTGCACGACGGAATAAAGCTTTTCATTTGTCATTAAGGTGTCATCTTGGTTACGGTTGGCAATAAAACTTTCAAGCTGCGTTTTGATACGTTGAATAAATAAGCCAGGGTCATATTTAGATCTTGCTGGTACTGTAAATGCACCAAGAACCCCTGCTAGTGTTGCGTGGACACCTGATTGCAGTAACGCATACCAGAGCAAGACTGCCACAGCAAAATAGGGCATCACTTTACGAATGCCAGCAAAATTAAACGTTAATAATACGGCAAGCAGCAATAAAGCTGCTATCAGCCAATTAAGTGCCAGTTCCTGTGTATAAAATAATGCAATCACCAATACAGCGCCGAGGTCATCTGCAATCGCAAGCGCGACAAGAAACGTAATCAGCGCCTTAGGTACCCGACCAGCCAATAACACCAATGCGCCCACAGCGAATGCAATATCTGTAGCCATTGGAATGCCCCAACCACGTGCTGCATTACCCTCGTGATTAAACGCAAGGTAAATGAGCGCGGGTACCACCATGCCGCCAATGGCCGCGATGATAGGTAATGCTGCTTGACGCAGGTCTGATAGCTCACCCACCATCATCTCGCGCTTTAACTCCAGGCCTACTACAAAGAAAAAGAGTGCCATCAACCCATCATTGACCCAGTGATGCAAGCTCATATTTATTTCCCAGCTACCAACACTTACATTTACTGGAGTGTGAATAAAATGCAGATAAGTATCTACTAGAAAGCTATTGGCTAAGAATAGCGCGATAATTGCGGTGCCCATCAGCAGTAAGCCGCTTGTAGTCTGACGATGGATAAACTCTTCAAACGGCGTTAGCACACGATTGAATGCGCGTTCCCACGGCGCATAGATGTGTCCTTTTTCTGTAATTGGTAAAGGTTGATAATCGCGAGACATGGTTGTTTTTCCGTTTAAATAAATATTTTATCTGTTACTGTTAGGAGGGTGTAAATAACTCTGTGTAAACGCCATATTGCAGCAAACTGTTATTTTAAGAAAGCCATTAAAAATAACACGATACCCGAGAAGGTGCATATTTGCACAGCTTGTCAGAGCGTGGATGGCAGGCATGTCAAAGAAAATGTACCGCCACTGGGCGGCAGAACTTATGAGGATTTGATTGTGGTGATACGAAGAGTGAAGGATATTTACTCTTTCTTTGCTTGGGCATGCTTTGAGTGATTAAATGCGACTTACTTTTCCGACCTTAAGTAGCTGCTTGATCGCTTTCATGCACAATGCGTGCAAGATCGAGCAAATTAACCGCACCAGTTTTTTGCATAATTTTAGATTTGTGAATTTCTACCGTGCGGTGGCTAATGCCAAGCTGGCGAGCAATATGCTTGTTGGGGTGGCCCTGCACAGCTAACAACATCACATCGCGTTCACGCTCGGTAAGGCTAGCAAGGTGTGACAGGGCTTCTTGGTGGTTGGCATTTTCTGATAATACTCTTTCAGATTGCTGAATTGCAGATCGAATAGAAATTAAAAGCTTTTCACGCGTCACAGGCTTGGTAAGAAAATCCACCGCTCCCGCCTTCATGGCTTGCACGCTCATGGGAATATCGCCATGCCCTGTGAGGAAAATAATGGGCAGCAAGATGTTACGCTTTAATAGCGCTTTATGCAGCTCCAAACCATCCATGCCTGACATTCGGATATCTACTATGGCACAGCCATGGCATTGTGGCT
>JANLWF010000324.1:0-2575 GCA_031364385.1 Methylotenera sp. | reverse complement strand
TTTTTTGCCGTCGATTCAAATCGACGAGACAACAAGGTTTCTTCCCCTGTATTAACATTTTTTGCCACAAGTCCATTATCTGGTAGATGAACTAACGTACCCTCAAATTTATCTCCACGCACCTCTCCGTCTTCATAATTTCTGAAATAAGACAAAGCACGAAACAACACTTCTCCATTTCGAAAAAAAGCAAGCGCGTTTTTTTCGGAAAAATATCGATAAAGCGAAGACATACCTTTAATAGCTACTCGCCATCGCCATCAACCGCGCCACCCGCTCCTCCGTCTTAGGGTGCGTACTAAACAAACTATCAAACGAAATCCCCGCCATCGGGTTAATAATCATCATCTGCCCTGTTTCTGGATGCGCCTCTGCCGTTTGGTTGGGGATTTGATGTGCGTAATTATGAATTTTTGTGAGCGCATCGGCTAACGATTTTGGGTCTTTGCTAATTTGCGCGCCCATTCTATCCGCCTCGTACTCGCGGCTGCGCGAGATGGCCATTTGAATTAGCCCCGCTGCCATAGGCGCCAAAAACATCATCAGTATGCCCATAATTGGGCTACTACGTTCACCATCGCTGCTGCGCCCACCGCCAAAAAACATGCCAAATTGCGCGATGGCTGAAATGGCACCCGCCATCGTGGCTGAAATAGTGGAGATTAATGTGTCGCGGTGTTTAACGTGGGCCAGCTCGTGCGCCATTACGCCGCGTAATTCGCGCTCGCTCAAAGCTTGCATAATGCCCACAGTTGCGGCCACGGCAGCGTGTTGTGGGTTGCGGCCTGTGGCGAAGGCGTTGGGTTGTTGCTCGTTAATGACATACACTTTTGGCATGGGCAATTGGGCGTTTTGTGCCAATTCTTTCACCATATTGTAGTAGTTACTAAATTCGCCATTACCAAAATTATTCTCAGGGTTAACTTCTTGCGCACCGTACATTTTTAGCACAGCTTTATCTGAGAACCAATACGCATAAATATTCATACCTCCCGCAAATAGCAGTGCCAGCAACATGCCAGAGCCGCCACCGACTGCCGCACCAACTGCGCCAAATAAGGCGGTGATGCCTGCCATGAGTACAAACGTTTTAATCCAATTGCCAAGCATATTAATCTCCTAAACAGTTTAAGCAATGCGTCTGTGTGAATATGGTAGCTAAGGCGTTTAAATTCAAGCTTTAACTACTTAAAAATTAACTAAATGCTTCGCCGATTTTTACATGCTGGCCTTGTATAAATTGCTGCGCTGTTTGGCGTTTGCCGCCTGGCATTTGCAGCTCACTTATCTCTAAAATACCATTGCCACAAGCCGCATGGATATTAGTTGCTAGTGCGGTTATTTCGCCATAATTTTTATGTGTTTTTTCGTTTAAAGCATTGGCAAACCAAATACGGCAAGTCTCGCCTCTAAATTGCGCGGTAGCCACTGGAAACGGGTTAAACGCGCGCACTTGCAGCGAAATTTCATCTGCGCTTTTTCGCCAATCGATTTTTGACTCTGATTTTTCAAGTTTATGTGCGTAGGTTACCAAGCTTTCATCTTGCTGAACACTAGCTAATACGCCATTTGCAGCCAAATCATTCATGGCTTGCACCATTAAATCTGCGCCGATTTTACTTAAAGCATCGTGCAAAGTTTGCGTAGTGTCGTTGTCAGTAATTGGCACCACGCCCTTGCAAATCATGTTTCCTGCATCTAATTTTGGCACGACTTCCATAATCGTGACCCCTGTCTCCGCATCACCCGCCAACAATGAACGATGAATCGGTGCCGCACCGCGCCAACGCGGAAGCAGCGAAGCATGGATGTTATAGCAACCTTTTGTGAACATATTCAACACACTGGTCGGAATAATCAAGCCATAAGCTGCGACGATCATCACATCTGCATTTACCGTAGCGATATGCGCTTGTATTTCTGCAGATTTAAGCGATTCTGGCTGAAATACGTTTAAATTGTGCTGCAACGCGAGTTGTTTTACAGGGCTGGCTTGCAGTTTCATGCCACGCCCAGCGGGACGATCTGGCTGGGTAAGCACCATGACGACATCATGCCCATCCTGAATAACTGCAGCCAGTGCAGGCACAGCAAATTCGGGCGTGCCAGCAAATATAATGTTCAAACTAATTACTTTCCACGGCTTAATTTAAGCATTTTATTTTTAATGCGATTGCGTTTAAGTGGCGATAAATATTCCACAAACACCTTGCCCAACAGGTGATCCATCTCGTGTTGAATGCACACTGAAAGCAAGCCTTCTGCATTTAATTTGAATTTTTTTCCTTGCTTATCAAGCGCTTCAACCGTGATTTTTTCTGCTCTTGTGACTGTTTCATACACCCCTGGTACCGATAAACAACCTTCTTCGTAATCTTGCGTACCACTTTTTACAACAATTTTTGGGTTAATCAAAACCAGTAAATCATTTTGATCTTTTGACGTGTCAATCACAATTAATTGAATATGCTGATTGACCTGTGTTGCCGCCAAACCTACGCCTGGCGCGGCATACATGGTTTCCGCCATGTCGTCCACTAAGCGCTGTATATCTGCGTTTACGTCTTTGACAGGC
>JANLWF010000217.1:0-3848 GCA_031364385.1 Methylotenera sp. | reverse complement strand
TTTAAAATCGACATCTTTCATGCAATCTGAAAGCTCCGTGATTTCTAACGTGACGCGCATGTCGGGTTTGTCAGAGCCGTATTTATGCATCGCATCATGAAAACTCATGCGCGGGAAAGCGGCTGGCAAGTCAACGTTTTGAACAGATTTCAACATTTGTCGAATCATCTCTTCAACAATGTCCATAATCTCGTTTTCAGTCATGAACGAGGTTTCGATATCTACTTGCGTAAATTCTGGCTGGCGATCTGCACGTAAATCTTCATCGCGGAAGCATTTGGTGATTTGGAAATAGCGATCAAATCCTGAAACCATGAGCAATTGTTTAAATAACTGCGGTGATTGTGGCAAGGCAAAAAACTGCCCTGCGTGCACGCGGCTTGGAACGAGGTAATCGCGAGCGCCTTCTGGGGTGCTGCGCGTAAGCATGGGCGTTTCAACTTCAATAAAGCCGTTTACATCTAGGTAATCGCGCAGAGTTTTGGCCACGCGATAACGCAGCATCATGTTTTTTTGCATGGCTGGGCGGCGTAAATCAATGTAGCGATGTTGAAGCCTGACCGTTTCAGTTAAGTTTTCGTCATCTAACATGAAAGGTGGTGTGAGCGAGGCGTTCAAAATCTCAATTTCTGTCGCCAACATTTCTACTTCGCCCGTAGGAATATTGCTATTAACCGTGCCTTCTGGCCGCGCGCGCACCTTGCAAGTGACTTTTAACACATATTCACTACGTACAGACTCCGCATGTTTAAAGGCTTCTGGCGTATCTGGATCTATCACTATTTGCGCCATGCCTTCTCTATCGCGCAAATCGATAAAAATCACGCCACCGTGATCGCGGCGGCGGTGCGCCCAGCCACATAAAATAACGGTTTGGCCAATGTGGCTGCGGTTTAAATGGCCGCAATAATGTGTACGCATCATAATTTAAAGTGATCTTAAGTTGTGTTAGTTAAAGTTGGGTTTGTTGAAAACGAAGTTGTTTGGTGAGGTGATCTTTTGGCGCGACGGTGCCCATACTAATAATGTACTTCAAAGCTTCATCCACGCTCATATCCAGCTCTATCACGTCGGCTTTTGGCATCATCAAAAAGAAGCCAGATGTCGGATTGGGCGTGGTAGGCACATAAACGCTAATATAATCGCCAGTTAAGTGGTTTACTACATCGCCGCCTGGCGCACCTGTTACAAAGGCAATGGTCCAACTGCCGTGACGTGGATACTCCACCAGCACTGCCTTGCGGAAAGCATTGCCTGAATTTGAAAACAAGGTATCTGACACTTGCTTAACGCTGGAATAAATAGATTTAACAAATGGCACGCGCGAAAGTAGAGATTCCCACCATACAATAAGTTGCTGACCAAAAATGTTGGTCGCCACTAAACCTGTGACAAAAATTATCCCTAAAGTAAGCAGGGCACCCAGCCCAGGCACGTTAAAACCAAACAATTGCTTAGGATGCCATGCCGTTGGCAACAGCATCAGGCTTTGATCCATGGTGTTAATAAGCGTACTCAGCACCCAAATAGTAATAATCAGTGGGACGAGTACTAACAAGCCTGTAATAAAATATTTTTTCATTTTAACTCGTTCAATTGTAAAACAATGTTAATCGCAAGCGCTTACAGGGCTACAAGCAGCTGCTTTAGTCTGGGCTTCTGTGGATTTTATTTCTGGCTTATCTGGCGTTGTGCTTTTATTCGATTTTTTATCTTTAAAATCAGAAGCATACCATCCGCTACCACTCAACTGAAAACTTGGTGCAGATAGCATTTTAGCGAAGGTTTCTTGGCTGCATTGTGGGCAATTAATGGTGGTTGGTTCGCTTATTTTACGCATCAACTCATTCTTAAAGCCGCAGTTAGTACATTGGAAATCATAAATTGGCATGGTTATGGCTTTATACTTCGCATATAGCAGGAAAATTAGATTATAACTGATGTCAACTAAATGTTTAATCGATTGTTATTAGACGACAATCAACTAAGTCTTAAGGTTGGCTACAAACTTTATTTAGGGTAAGTTAATAAAAATGCAAGATTCATTTTTTTTAAAAGCAGGTGTTTTTGTCATCACGTTAGCGATTTCTCAATTGGCATTGGCCAAAGCAGCGGGCACGGTGACTTTTAAAACTGGCAATGTCACTATTACACATACGGATAAAACTGTAATCCCAGCCACAAAGGACGCAGAACTTAACGCAGGAGATACCATTGAAACAAAAGATGGCCGCTTGCAGCTTGCGTTGATTGATGGCGGCAAGGTGTCTTTGCAACCTAATACCATTTATAAAATCAACAAATACGAGTTCTCTGGTAAAGAAGATGGCAGTGAATATGCGTTTACCGAGCTGATTAAAGGCGGCTTACGCACAATAAGTGGTTTAGTTGGCCATAAAAATCGTGATCGTTATCAGTTAAAAACTACCGCCGCTACCATTGGTATTCGCGGTACAGAATTCACCGCTAATTTTGACGGCAACACCTTAATAATGACCACCAACCACGGCAGCGTAGACGTTTGTAACGAAGGTGGTTGCTTGAATGCTATCACGGGGCAATCGATTGTAGTCACTGTTGGCGGCGCACCAAAACCAAGCAAAAAAGCGGCGCAGGCAGCAGCGGCAGCTCCATCGAGCAAAGCGGTGTTCTCAGCAGGTGAGGAGATTGCTCTTGTCGCACCAGCAGCGCCAACACCAACTCCAGCAGCATTACCAGCTAGCGGCACCGTAGTTTCTTTGGCTATCCCTACTGGTGGCGGCACAGTGTTGAACGAGACATTCACAGGCAATCTCACATTTGATGCAAGCAACAATCTCTCACAAGTAAAGTCAACTTCACCCACTAGAACAATTAAGCCAATTAATTTCGCCAGCACTAACTCATCTGATGGCATTGTTTCTTGGGGTCAAGCAGGCGCTGGTACGACTTACAATACCACTAGTATAGATAGATACGACTATACCGCTGGCGTTACACCAAACCCAGCAAACTTAGTCGGCATCACTGGCACTTACACCGTGTTTGGGTCAAGCTCTCCGTTTTTAGTGAGCGGCGCTAGCGTTAACACAGTTGGTTTAGCAAATGCTGTAAATGGCAGCCTAAATTTCAACTTTTCGACCTATACATTTGGCTACAATATCAATGTACCAACAACTATTAATGGAACATTTAATTTAGCTGGTATTGGCGGACTCACTACTGCTGGAACTTTTGCTACCACTGGCATTGTTACTAACGCCACAGCTTGCTCAACAGCCTGCTCAGGTGCGTTTAGCGGCGGCAACCTTGTTACAGGTGCATTTTTTGGTGCCAATGGTGAACGCGCTGGCCTGCAGTATGGCATTAACTCACCATTCTTAAATGGACAAATATATGGTAACGCAGTTTTAAGATAACTTTATAGTAATAAAAAAGCCCGCAATTGCGGGCTTTTTTATTACTAGTAGACGTCAAAATGGTAGTTGATATAAAGCCTTCGATAAAAGCTGTTCTCAACATCTAATCCATTGATTAATATAAAAATATTAATCAATACCATTAAAATTTAATATTTTATGTAATACAAATTAAACTAACATACATACATATTAAGGGAAAATGAAGGAAGAATGCCGCAAAATACTGAATTTTGCAGAATATTCTCATTGAAAACAGCCTAGGCAAGCTATTACGTAACCTTTAATATGCCATAATATGTACACTATTGAAGCTGTTGATCGCTCTTTCCCCCAAATAGAAATAGAGAAAACTGTGAATTAGTCCTATTTTGTTCCTGTTCGTATTTCAGTAGTTAACAAGCTATAGTGGACGTACAGAGTTCTACCTATTACTAGGAAGTAAGGTTG
>JANLWF010000191.1:0-1582 GCA_031364385.1 Methylotenera sp. | reverse complement strand
TAAGTCGCCAACGTTTTGATGCGCTAATGCCGCATGCGATTGCGCAATCTGCCCGAATGCTCAACCCCGATATTACCCTGCTGCGAGTGACTGATGTGTTTGAAAGCATTTGTCGTCGCGCCAGTTATTTGGCGCTGCTGGCCGAGCATACGCAGGCCATGCATTTGTTGGTGAAATTGTGTAGCAGTAGCCCGTGGTTAGCAAATTACTTGGCGCAGCACCCAATTTTGCTAGATGAGTTGTTGGACACGCGAATTCTGTACGCCGCGCCAGATCTCGCAATAATGCGCGCGGATTTTGTGAAGCGTTTGAGTGAGCATTTAGGCGATATGGAACGTCAAATGGATGTGATGCGCCATTTTAAACACGCCAATATATTTCGTTTTGCAGCGCAAGATATTAATGGTGAATTGGCACTAGAAACGCTATCAGACCATTTAAGTGTGCTGGCGTATTTAATTTTAAGTGTTGCGTTAGATACTATTTGGCCTTATGTGAAGGGCGCGCATATTGCGGTGCCAAAATTTGCAGTCATTGGTTACGGCAAGCTGGGTAGCAAAGAGCTGGGCTACGGCTCCGATTTAGATATTATTTTCTTGTACGATGACGATGCTTCTGAAGCTGGCGAAAACATATCTGAAATCTATGCACGCTTCGCGCAGCGCATCAGCAGTTGGTTTAACACGCTCACCTCGGCAGGTTTGTTGTACGAAACCGATTTGCAATTGCGCCCAGATGGTAACAGTGGCTTGCTGGTGAGCAGCGTCGTAGCTTTTCGCGAATACCAGATGCATAAAGCATGGGTGTGGGAGCATCAAGCGCTTACGCGAGCGCGATTTGTGGCGGGGGATGCCAGTATTGGCAAGGCTTTTGAGCAGATTCGGATTGAGGTTTTAACGCAAACTCGAGATGCACAAAAACTCAAAACTGAAGTGATTAATATGCGCGAAAAAATGCGCGCAGCACAAACCTTTGTGGCTGGTACGTTTGATATAAAACATAGCGTTGGTGGCATTATCGACGTGGAATTTTTGGTGCAATATTTGGTGTTGGCGCAGGCTAATAAATATCCGCAACTAATTGAAAATATTGGCAATATTGGCTTATTAAAGTTGCTAAAAAAACTCAATATTATTGATCATGATTTAACCGAAAAAGTGGTGTTAGCCTACCGCAAATATCGCAGCATGCAGCATACACTTAAGCTGCAAGGCGCGCCGCATATGCGGGTAGAAATTGCGATGGTGACTGAACATGCAAGTGCTGTAAAGGCTTTGTGGAATCAGGTTTTTGCGGCTTAATTTGGTCATTTACCCACTTAGCTGGTATGACGGAATTTTTAGGTTTTTTGCGCCTCAGTCAAGCGTGCCAATCTGGCCGCTTCTTGAAACTCCGCATTTTTAATTTCGCGCATCACGCTTTGCATATCCACCGCTTTGCTGGTTTCAGCAAAACGCCCCGTTAAAGGCGAGTCTATGTTTAAATCACCACGTTCATACAGCGCCCAAATCTCTTTGGCGTATTGCGTTGTCAATAATTCGGGTGCAAATTGGCCAAAGTAATTGGCCAAATTAGTCACATC
>JANLWF010000168.1:0-5383 GCA_031364385.1 Methylotenera sp. | reverse complement strand
CATCGCGTCATTCATCAATTGCAAGCAGGTATTTGCTGGATCAACACCTGGGGTGAATCGCCCGCCGAGATGCCCGTAGGCGGCTATAAGCAATCTGGTGTAGGGCGTGAGAATGGCCTGATGACGCTGCAAGCCTACACTAGAACCAAGTCGATTCAAGTAGAATTAGGTGGTTATACGTCTGTATTTTAAACCATGAGCAAACTACAAGAATTTGATTACATTATTATTGGCGCGGGCTCGGCGGGCAACGTACTGGCTGCCCGCCTGACTGAAGATTCCGACGTATCCGTATTGCTGTTAGAAGCGGGCGGCCCTGATTATCGATTAGATTTTCGCACCCAAATGCCAGCCGCATTGGCTTACCCACTTCAGGGCAGACGCTACAACTGGGCGTACGAAACCGAGCCAGAACCACACATGAATAACCGCCGTATGGAATGTGGTCGTGGCAAAGGCTTGGGCGGCTCTTCGTTGATTAATGGCATGTGCTATATACGTGGCAACGCGCTGGATTACGATGGTTGGGCTCAGCGCAAAGGGCTAGAAAATTGGTCTTATTTTGATTGTTTGCCCTACTTTAAAAAAGCCGAATCGCGTGATATAGGCGCAAACGATTACCACGGCGGTGATGGTCCGACTAGCGTCACCACCCCAAAAAATGGCAATAATGTGCTGTATCACGCGTTTGTAGAAGCAGGCGTGCAAGGGGGTTATAGGCGCACGGATGACTTGAACGGCTTCAGCCAAGAAGGTTTTGGCCCGATGGATAGAACCACTACGCTAAATGGTCGCCGCAGCAGTACAGCACGCGGCTATTTAGATCAAGCACGCGGCAGAGAAAACTTGACCATTGTGCCCCACGCGCTTACCGACAAAATTTTATTTGCAGGTAGACGCGCGATTGGTGTGGCTTACTTGCGCGGCAATAGCAGCTTGCAAGCCTATGCTAAACGCGAGGTTTTGCTATGCGGTGGCGCAATTGCAGCGCCACAGATTTTGCAGCGTTCTGGCGTTGGTAATGCAGAATTTCTACGCGGTCTAGATATTTCTGTTGTGCATGATTTGCCTGGTGTAGGCGCGAATCTGCAAGATCACATGGAAATTTACCAGCAATACGAATGCAAGCAACCCGTATCCATTGTGCCTTCGCTTAAATTACACAATCAAGCTTTAATTGGCGCAGAATGGCTTTTTCTCGGCACTGGCATTGGCGCGAGTAACCAGTTTGAGGCAGGCGGATTTATTCGCAGTGATGATAGTTTCGCCTGGCCAAATATTCAATATCACTTTTTGCCCATCGCCGTTAATTACAATGGCAGTAATCCTATAAAAGTACATAGTTTTCAAGCACACATGGGCTCTATGCGCTCCAATAGTCGCGGGCGTGTACAATTAAAGTCTAAAAATCCGCACGATCACCCCAGTATTTTGTTTAATTATATGGCGCAAGAGGAAGATTGGCGCGAGTTTAGGGCGGGTATTCGCATTACACGAGAAATCATGCAGCAGCCAGCATTAGCGCCTTATTTAGGCCGTGAAATTTCCCCTAGTGTGAGCGTACAAACCGATGCCGAGATAGACGCGTTTGTGCGTGCGCATGGCGAAACCTCGTACCACCCATCCTGCTCATGCGCGATGGGTTATGACGACATGGCGGTGGTGGATAACGCAGGCAAAGTGCACGGTTTAGAAGGCTTGCGCGTGATTGATGCCTCGATAATGCCTAAAATTATCACAGGCAATTTGAACGCGCCAACGATAATGATGGCCGAAAAAATTGCCGATGTGATTCGTGGTCGCACGCCGTTGCCTGCGGTGAGAGTGCCTGTTTACGTACATACAAACAAATGATTCTCTCCGTTAGTAACTCCATCGTCTTAGTCGAGCTGCTAGGCGTGCTGGCCTTTGCGTTTACTGGTATTATTGAGGCGCGAAAAAAAGGCATGGATCTCGTCGGCGTTTACGCCGTGAGTATGATTACGGCGTTTGGCGGCGGCACGATACGAGATTTACTTATCGGCAATTACCCACTTTATTGGATCGAACATTCTAGCTATGCCCTCATGCTACTTGGTTTTACAGTGGCCTCGTCGCTGCTGGGGGCAGCTTTTTACGAAAATAAACAGGTGAATAACGCCTTTGAAGCGCTTGATACGCTTGGTCTTGGCTTGTTTAGCACCGCTGGCGCAAGTGTGGCGCAACAAGCGGGTTGCGATTTTTATATCAGCCTATTGCTGGGTGTAGTCACTGCGGTGTTTGGCGGTATATTTCGCGATATTGTTTGTAACGAAATACCCAAAGTATTTCATCGCAACGAGCTATATGCGACTTGTGCATTAGTCGGCAGTTTAGTGTTTTTAACAGGCTTACAATTTGGCCTAAATTCGCTAGCTGCCATGCTGGCTGGGGTGTCGGCAACAGTGCTGCTTAGATTTCTTTCTGTCAAATATCGTATTCGATTACCGTTTTAGCTCAAGCCTGCGCTATAGGCTTAGCTTCATGCCTATTTCATCGTCGGCATCACAAATTCTGAGCCAATACTTTTATTGCTGCTGTCTTTATTGTTAGGTAACCAGCGCGAAGTGGTGGTTTTTAGGCGCGTGTAAAAACGTATGCCTTCCTCACCGTAAATGTGATGATCGCCAAACAGCGAGCGTTTCCAGCCGCCAAAGCTGTGAAAGGCAATAGGCACGGGGATAGCGACGTTGACGCCGACCATGCCAACTTGTACTCGGCTGGTGAATTCGCGCGCAGCTTCGCCATCGCGGGTGAATATCGCGGTGCCGTTACCAAATTCGTGGTCATTCACCAGTTTTAAGGCTTCTTCAAAGTTATTGGTGCGGATTACTGACAATACAGGACCGAAGATTTCTTCTTTATAAATTCGCATGTCTTTAGTCACATGGTCGAACAAGCAGGGCGCTAAAAAGAACCCTTGCTCATGACCTTTATGGCTATAGCCGCGCCCGTCAATGACTAAATTTGCACCTTCTGTTACACCTAATTCAACGTAGCTTTTCACTTTTTCAAAATGCTGCGGCGTTACCAGCGGGCCCATGTCGGCCTTCTCGTTTAGGCCTTGGTCTATGGTAATTTCTTTGACTTTTTCTTGCAGCTTTGCGACTAATTTATCTGCGACATCGCCCACTGTAACCGCGACAGAAATCGCCATGCAGCGTTCACCAGCCGAGCCATAACCCGCGCCAATCAAGGCATCTGCCACTTGGTCAATATCTGCATCTGGCATCACTACTAAATGATTTTTTGCGCCGCCAAGCGCCTGCACGCGTTTACCATTTTTAGTACCAGTACTGTAAATATGCTCAGCAATCGGCGTAGAGCCGACAAAGCTAATGGCTTGAATGCGCTTGTCGCTAAGCAATACATCCACCGCTTCTTTATCGCCATTCACCAAGTTAAATACGCCTGCGGGCAACCCAGCTTGCGCCAATAAATCCGCCAACATAAGCGAAGCCGAAGGCGTTTTTTCAGAAGGTTTCAGCACAAAGGTATTACCCGTTGCCAAGGCCATCGGGATCATCCAAAGTGGCACCATGATGGGAAAGTTAAACGGCGTAATTCCAGCAACCACGCCCAGCGGCTGACGCATTGAGTAAGTGTCGATGCCCGTGCCAACTTGGTCGTTAAACTCGCCTTTCATTAAGTGTGGCATGCCGCAAGCGAATTCAACCACTTCGATACCGCGCGTCACTTCACCACGTGCGTCCGAAATAGTTTTGCCGTGCTCTAGCGAAATGGCTTTAGCTAAGTCGTTCGCGTTTTCATCCAATAACGCTTTGAATTTAAACATGATTCTGGCGCGACGCAATGCTGGCGTGGCAGACCAAGTGGGAAACGCAGCCTGTGCCGCATCAATTGCAGCGACTGTTTCTGCGGCAGTCGCATTATTTAAGTGCGCTGAAATCTCGCCAGTGGCAGGGTTATAGACAGGGCTTAAGCGGCTGCCCGCGCCAGCCACGTGCTTGCCGTTAATATAATGACCGATAATGCGGGTGTTTAAGTTGGCGGTGTTCATGCTGTGTGCTCCAATTTACGATCTAAATGCTGATGTTCTGAATGCTGTTTTTCGGAATGTATGTGACGGCCTAAGTCGGCCAGCGCGGCATGTTCTATAGCACTTTGCGCTGCCCAAGCTTGCTCGTTTTTAAGATAATTATTAGCATTTAAACCTGCTTCACCTTGCGAAGCAACGTATTTAATCGCATCGGATAAGGTATTAAAAATACGGTCAATCTCGTTTTTTTCTATTGTTAATGGCGGCGAAATGGCGATAATGTCGCCCGTATAGCGCACGTGCAGGCCGAGTTCGTAACATTTCAAATACACGGCAAATGCAAACGCGCCAACTTTTCCTACTATTGGCTCAAATTCAATACCCGCCACCAAGCCTAAGTTGCGAATATCACGCAGCATTGGCAAGCCTTTCAAGCTATGCGCGGCCACTTCAAAATAGGTACTTAAGCTGGCGGCGCGCTCTTCTAATTTTTCAGTTTTAATAATGTCCAGCGTGGTAATCGCCGCTGCACAAGCAATTGGGATGGCGCTGTAAGTATAGCCATGTGGCAACTCAATGGCGTCAGCGGGAGATTTTTCCATAAACGCATCGTAAATGCCGCGCTTTACCGCCACCGCGCCCATAGGCACAACACCGTTGGTAAGGCCTTTGGCGCAAGTCAAAATATCGGGGATAACATCGAAATAATCAGCGCCCCATTTTGTACCCAAGCGGCCAAAGCCCGTAATCACCTCGTCAAAAATCAGCAAAACACCGTGTTTATCACAAATTTCGCGCAAGCGTTTTAAATAACCTTTAGGTGGAATCAGCACACCAGCCGAGCCTTGCATGGGCTCAACAATCAGCGCGGCGATAGTGGAAGGGTCGTGCAGAGTTAAAATGCGCGCTTCAAATTCGTTTGCAAGTGCTACGCCGCCGTCTTCTGGCACGCCTTTGGTAAAGGCATTTTTTGCGATGTCTAGCGGGTGACGAATATGATCCACACCGCTCAAACTATTGCCAAAGGCTTTGCGATTGCCCGCAATGCCGCCAACGGAAATACCGCCAAAATTTACGCCATGATAGCCGCGCTCGCGGCCGATTAATTTATTTCTTAACGAGTTGCCGCAAACACGATGATAGGCCAGCGCGATTTTTAGTGCAGTGTCGGCGGACTCAGAACCTGAATTAGTGAAAAAGATGCGATCTAGCCCAGCAGGCATGTATTCCGCCAAGCGCATCGCAGCCTCAAACGCCAGTGGATGACTGCTTTGAAACGCAGGCGCGTAATCGAGCGTTAACAGTTGCTTGCCTACCGCAGATGCGATTTCCTCGCGCCCATGCCCCGCAGGCGTGCACCACAAG
>JANLWF010000161.1:0-3807 GCA_031364385.1 Methylotenera sp. | reverse complement strand
CCGCATCCGGGTGACACAATAGGTGTGTTAATTGAAGAGATTTCTACTGGCAAAAAATGCTGGTACTCACCAGGCTTGGGCGAAATAGAGCCACATTTACCACCATTGATGAATCAAGCTGATTGCATTATGGTGGATGGTACGTTTTGGACAGACACTGAAATGATAGACATGGGTTTAATGACTAAAACGGCGCGTAGTATTGGCCACAACCCGCAATCGGGCGAGGGTGGCATGATAGAGAAGTTGAGCGAATTTGGTAAAGATAAAAATGTACGTAAAGTATTAATTCATATCAACAACACTAATCCCATTTTGCGGGAAGATTCCGCCGAGCGCGCGATATTGAACGAACATCAGATAGAAGTTGCCTATGATGGTATGGATATTGTGCTTTAATAACTTTAACAATACACGAGAGTTTTTTGTGCCTCTGTAAGCCTCATGGATATTGGCTCTCAGGGTATCTAAATAAGATGCAATAAAATTAAAGCAATAAATAGAGGATTAAGAGAGATTTAAATATGAACGCACCAGCAAATAATTTATCGCAAAATGTTCCATGGACGCGCGCAGAGTTTGAAGAAAAACTGCGCGAAAAAGGTCGCGGCTACCATATTTATCATCCGTTTCACGTGATGATGTATGAAGGTAAATTAAGCAAAGAGCAATTGCAATGTTGGGTAGCAAATCGTTTTTATTACCAGATTAGCATTCCCATGAAAGATGCGGCAATTCTTTCAAATTGTGATGACGTAGAAGTGCGCAAACAATGGATTGTGCGCATTACTGACCATGATGGCGTGGATGCGGAAGATGGTACCAAAGCAGTGGGCGGTATCGAGGCTTGGATTCAACTGGGTGCTGCGGTAGGCCTGACGCGCGAGCAAGTGACTAGTTTAAAAATGGTCAGCCCAGGCGTCAAGTTTGCAGTAGATGCTTATGTTAATTTTGCCAAACAGCGTACTTGGCAAGAAAGCGTATGTTCTAGCCTGACAGAATTATTTGCCCCGCACATTCACCAGCAGCGTATTAGCTCTTGGCCGCAAATGTACCCATGGATTAATGAAAGTGGCTTGAGTTACTTTAAAAAACGTTTAACTGAAGCGCGCCGCGACGTAGAACAAGGCTTGGGCGTAACGCTAGATTACTTTAGCACCTCGCGAGAAATGCAACTAAAAGCGTTAGATATTTTGCAGTTTAAACTGAATGTTTTATGGGTAATTGCCGATAGTATTATGCTGGCATCTGATGTTGATATTAAAATAGCTGGCAAAGATTATTTTCACCAACCAGTCATTAACTTTGATTAAGGCATTGAATTAGATGGAAAATTTAGCAATCGACCCAGCACTTTCAACTATCAAGCATGAGGATGTATTTGCCATTGCGCTGCATCATCGCTTTCAGTGGGAAGAAGCGCAACAAAGTTACGTGATACTTTTTCCAGAAGGTATGGTCAAACTACATGGCGGTGCGGGCGAAGTGATTAAACGCGTTGATGGCAAAGCAACGGTGGGCGATATTATTGGCGAACTGAAAGTGGCTTTTCCAGATGCAACAACCATTGAAACAGATGTGATTGGTATGTTTGACATGGCTTATGGCAAAGCGTGGATTCGCAAAATTTAAGTTTAGAAAAATTTAAGCTTTAAAAATTATAAGCTGGGGTTTTAAATAATGAATCTCAGCAATCAAGGAGTAGCAAAATGACACAAACATCACTCGGTGAGTCAGTTGTTCAAAAAGAGATTCACAAAGAAAGCCAAGTTCAGGCCAAAAACAATGGCGTAGCGGCCAATATCACGCACACCCAGCCTTTATGGTTGCTGGCAGAAGTGACCTATCGCTGCCCGTTGCATTGTGCATTTTGCTATAACCCAACCGATTACGATAAACATACGCAAAACGAACTAAGCACTGAGCAATGGATTAACGCCTTGCGCGATGCGCGCAAAATGGGTGCGATTCAGCTGGGTATTTCGGGCGGCGAGCCACTATTGCGTGATGATATTGAAGAAATTGTGATTGAGGCAAAAAAACTCGGTTATTACAGCAATCTCATTACATCGGGCGTGGGCTTAACTGAAAAGCGCATCCAAGCTTTTAAAGACGGTGGTTTAGACCATATTCAGTTATCGATGCATGATATTACTGAAGAAATTAACAACTTTATTACCAATACCAAAACCTTTGAGTTGAAGAAAAAAGTCGCTGCCATGATTAAAAATCATGGCTACCCAATGGTGCTGAATGTGGTGATACACCGTTACAACATCGGCCATATTAAAGAAATTCTGGAGATGGCAGAGGCATTAGGTGCGGATTACGTTGAGCTAGCCAACACGCAATATTACGGTTGGTCACTGGTGAATCGCAGTCAACTCATGCCGTTAAAAGAACAAATTGATGAAGCAGAGCGCATTACCAACGAATTCCGCCAAAAAGTCGGAAAAAAAATGAAGATTTTCTTCGTAGTACCCGATTATTTCGGTGATCGTCCGAAAAAGTGTATGAACGGCTGGGGTGAGGTGTTTATGATTGTCACCGCCAACGGCGATGTATTGCCTTGTCATTCGGCACGCGTATTGCCAAACATGGCTTTCCCCAATGTGCGCGATAGCGGCTTAGAATATGCTTGGAAAGAAAGCCCAGCCTTTAATAAATATCGCGGCACCGATTGGATGAAGGGGCCATGTGTCACTTGCCCAGAGAAAATGAACGACTTGGCTGGCTGCCGTTGCCAAGCCTTTTTACTGACGGGCGATGCAGAGAGTGCCGACCCTGTTTGTTCACTTTCTCCGAATCATCACTTGATTGAAAAAGCCATCGAAGACAGCAAAAATCCAGTATTGGCATCGCAACCGATTATTTTTAGAACTGATAAAAACTCTAAAAAATATGTCGCTGGCGATACGGAGCGCGTAGAAGAGTTTCACGCGTTACCCTAGATTGTCTTTGTAGCTGGTTTGTCGCTATAGCTCAGTCTTTCGTTATAATAGAAGGCGCATTGTCACAAAAGATAATGCGTCTTTTTCCTTTAGAATAAATACAAACTTTAATGAACCCACATGCTAACTTACTGGTTTACGTTTTAGCCGCACTGGCAGCATTGGCGCCATTCGCCATCGATACCTATTTACCAGCATTCCATGCCATGGGTGCTGATTTAGCGACATCTGACGTACACATTCAGCAAAGCTTAACAGTGTATTTGTTACCTTATGCCATCATGACGCTATGGCATGGTGCCATCTCAGACTCCATTGGCCGCATAGCCACCATTAAATGGGGATTAAGCATATTTGTGTTGGCCAGTATTGGCTGTGCGTTTGCACCCAATGTTGAAACGCTGTGGTTCTTTCGCGCGCTGCAAGGCGCTTCGGGTGGTGCGGGCAACACGGTAGCACGCGCCATGGTGCGTGATTTGTTTGAAGGCGCGCAAGCACAGCGCGTAATGGCGACTATTCAAATGCTATTTGGCATAGCGCCTGCTATCGCGCCCATTATCGGCGGCATTTTGCTGGGCTTTCATTGGCAAGCCATTTTTATCTTTTTGGCGATTTACGCAGCAATCAGCTTATGGGCGGCGGTGACGTTTTTACCCGAGACCATGCCAAAAGAAAAGCGCCTAAAGCTCTCAGCCAAGAACGTGCTTGCCAGCTACAAAACCATTTTTAGCGATTTAGAGTTTGCGAAACTATGCATTGCAAGCGGCGCTAACTTTTCTGCTTTTTTTATCTACGTACTCGCCAGCCCCGTGTTTTTAGGCAAGCTTTTACACTTAACCCCGCAACAATACGGCTA
>JANLWF010000105.1:0-4194 GCA_031364385.1 Methylotenera sp. | reverse complement strand
CCTACCTATAGTTTGGCTTTAAACCACTTGACCCATTTTGAAGATAGGCAAGTACATCGCAATTACCAAGCCGCCAATTAATACACCTAGCACCACCATAATCATCGGCTCCATCAAGCTTGCCAATGCATCTACCGCGTCATCCACTTCACCCTCATAAAAGTCAGCCACTTTGCTTAACATCGAATCCAGCGCACCCGATTCTTCACCAATGGCCGTCATTTGTAGCACCATGTTGGGAAAAACATCTGCATTTTGCATGGCGACCGTTAAGCTCGTGCCAGTACTGATTTCACTCTGAATTCTTTTGGTAGCATCATAATATACACGGTTACCTGAGGCACCTGCAACGGAATCTAAGGCTTCAACGAGTGGAACACCCGCAGCAAACATAGTAGATAACGTACGTGAGAATCTCGCAATGGTAGCTTTTCTAATTACGTCACCAAAAACAGGCAGTTTAAGTACTAGTCTATCCATGGTGGACTGCATTTTTTCAGAGCGCTTCCAAGTGTAGAAGAAAAACCATAAACCGCCCCCAATAGAGCCAAAAATCGCCCACCACCAATTTACAAAAAATTCTGACATCGCCATCACGATTAATGTGGGTGCAGGTAATTCAGCACCAAAGCCATCAAATAATTCTTTAAACGCGGGAATTACGAAAATCATAATCACGGCAACAATAACAAAGGCCACTACAATAATTGAAATCGGATAAAACAGGGCTGACTTTATTTTACCTTTAATCGCCATAATTTTTTCTTTATAGGTAGCTAAACGATCCAGTAAAGAATCTAAAATGCCAGCCTGCTCGCCAGCACCTACCAAGTTGCAGAATAAACTATCGAAATAAAGCGGATATTTACGAAATGACGCACTCAAACTGCTACCTGTCTCTACATCGGCTTTAATATCGCCAAGTAGTTTTGCAACAGCGGGGTTGCTGTGACCTTTTCCTACAATATCAAACGCTTGCAGCAAGGGCACACCAGCTTTCATCATGGTGGCAAGTTGGCGTGTAAATAATGTAATATCTTTATCGGTAATTTTACCTTTACTGGCAAAAGCGCTCTGTTTTTTGACTTTGGTTACAGTGATGCCTTGACGGCGCAAAGTAGCATTTACAAGTGACTCTCCCACAGCACGCATTTCACCTTTAACCACTTTACCTTTTTTATCCTTACCTTCCCATACGTAGGTGATTTGTTTAGTTGCGCTTGCAGCCATAATGCATCCTTAAATTAAATTCGCAAAGCTTGTTTAAGTGTTGGTTATTCACTGAATTTTTATTCATTGGTACATGACTCAACTTCCGCAATCGAAGTTAAGCCTTGCATTGCTTTTAAAATACCAGAGCGGCGTAAATCATTTACGCCTTCCGCTTTGGCTTGATCAGCGATGTCAATCGCATTACCATGAGCCATAATGATGCGACTAATGGCATCTGTCACTGGCATGACTTGATAGATACCCACACGGCCTTTGTAGCCATCATTACACATTTCGCAGCCACCTTCTTTGGGGCCGTATAACTGAAATTTTTCTTTGAAGTCCTCTTCGATAAAACCTATCTCAAGTAATGCTTCTTTGGGCGCATCAAGTGGTACTTTGCAATTTTTACACAAACGCCGTGCCAAGCGCTGTGCGGTAATAAGCGATACTGCAGAGGCAATGTTAAACGGTGCAACACCCATATTGAGTAATCGCGTGAGTGTAGAAGGCGCATCATTGGTATGCAAGGTTGACAGTACCATGTGGCCTGTAGAGGCTGCTTTAATCGCCATATCGGCGGTTTCTAAGTCGCGAATCTCGCCAATCATGATAATGTCAGGATCTTGCCGTAAAAACGATTTTAAAGCAGCGGCAAAGGTTAAGCCTTGTTTGTCATTAACATTGACCTGATTAATACCAGCGAGTGGAATCTCGCACGGGTCTTCAGCGGTGGCGATGTTGACGCCTGGATTATTTAAAATATTGAGGCAAGTATAAAGTGATACCGTTTTGCCAGAGCCCGTTGGGCCAGTAACTAACACCAAACCGTAAGGGCGACTTACCGCATTTAATAAGCGCTCCTTTTGGATTGGCTCATAGCCTAGCGCCTCAACGCCTAGCGTGGCACTAGTAGGATCCAAAATACGCATGACGATTTTCTCGCCATGAATCAGCGGTAAGGTACTAACGCGGAAATCAATGGTACGTGTTTTAGACAGCACAAGCTTCATACGACCATCTTGCGGAATACGCTTTTCAGAAATATCTAGGCTGGAAATAACTTTAATCCGCGAGGCTAATTTGTCTTTAATGGCGAGAGGCGGCTGCACAATTTCTCTTAAAATGCCGTCGACACGATAGCGTATGCGATAAAACTTTTCGTATGGCTCAAAATGTAAGTCAGAAGCCCCCATATTAATGGCATCTAACAACATTTTATTTAAAAACTTAACAACAGGCGCATCGTCAACTTCCTGAGTGTTATCGACTTCAACCTCATCGCCTCCGCCCATATCAAGATCAAAGTCGCCATCCAAATCTAGCGAAGTCATTGCAGTGTCTTTCGACTCAACAATTTTGTCTATCCATTTGCCTAGTTTGTCATCCTCAACCACGACTGGGGATAACGTCATGCCCATTTGGAACTGTACGCTATCTAGCGCATGCAGATTAGTGGGATCAGATATGGCAACGAATAACACATTATTTTGATTGCGCAATGCAATAACGCGGTTGGCTTGCATCAACTTTGCATCAATGGATTTAGATGGCAGATAATCTGGGTTAAACGCATCCAAGTTGAGGTAAGGGAAGCCGAAAGATTTAGATGAGGTTTCTGCAATTTTTTCTGCAGAGATTTTTTTGCTGAGAATTGCTTGTGTAACAAACGGGCTTTTAATGGTGTTTGCCTGCGCTTGAATCATATTAGCCTCAGCTTCGCTGAGCAAATTCTCTTGCACCAACATGCGGGCTAGTCCACTTAGTTTTATAGATGTTGCTATAGCAGCCATTGGTAATTACTCGCACTTGTTCTAGTTTTAAAATTAGACATACAAAATATTATAGTAAACTATTGTAGTTAAACAATATTTTTGTTTGACATAATAATGCACTTTAACTTTTTTTTTGTAAAGATAATGTGCTAATTTTTAAGAAAATTTACAATAAATTACATAAAAAAAGTGTCGCTTGAGCAACAACGTAAACCATTGTTGACTTTTTATAACTTAAACTAAATACAACCTAAGCTACATATTTTTAATGATTTCATCCGCAAATTCAGCAGTACCCACTTGCGTGGCATCACTCATTTGGCTTGCAAAATCAATTGTCACGCGCTTAGATACAATCGCTTTTGCCACGCCAGATAGCACTAAATCGGCCGCTTCCAGCCAACCCATGTGGCGCAACATCATCTCGGCAGAAAGGATAATCGAGCTGGGATTAGCCAAATTTTTACCCGCAATTTTAGGCGCTGTGCCGTGCGTGGCTTCAAACATGGCTACCGTGTCGCTTAAGTTTGCGCCTGGCGCAATACCAATGCCGCCCACTTGCGCGGCCAGCGCATCGCTCATGTAATCGCCGTTTAAATTGGTCGCAGTGACCACGTCATATTCAGATGGATGCAACAAAATTTCCTGCAAAAATGCATCGGCGATGCAGTCTTTAATCACGATGCCATTTGGAAGCTTGCACCATGGGCCGCCGTCAATCTCAACCGCACCAAACTCTTGCTTAGCCAGCTCGTAGCCCCAATCCCTAAAGCCACCTTCGGTGAACTTCATGATGTTGCCTTTATGGGTAATCGTCACCGATTTTCGGTTATTATCAATCGCGTATTGAATCGCCTTGCGAATGAGGCGCTTACTGCCTTCTGGCGATACAGGTTTAATGCCAATCGCGCAATTTTCTGGGAAGCGAATTTTTTTACGCACACCCATATCGCTTAAAAACTGAATGACTTTATCCGCTTCATCCGTGCCCGCAGCCCATTCAATACCTGCGTAAATATCTTCAGTATTTTCGCGGAAAATTACCATATCGGTTTTTTCAGGATGTTTCACTGGGCTGGGCACGCCCGTAAAATATTGCACAGGGCGCAGGCACACATACAAATCAAGTTCTTGGCGCAGTGAAACATTTAGCGAGCGAATGCCGCCGCCCACAGGCGTGGTCAGCGGGCCTTTAATCGAAATCACA
>JANLWF010000069.1:0-16468 GCA_031364385.1 Methylotenera sp. | reverse complement strand
CATTTCTTTTAGAATGCCAGATTCAGCGGTGGGTTCAAAACCGCCAGTATCAATCACCAAATAAGGCTTGCTGCCGCCAATGCCTCGTCCGTAGTGCCTGTCGCGCGTGAGGCCAGGTAAATCTGCCACTAGCGCGTCGCGACTTTTGGTCATGCGATTAAATAGGGTAGATTTTCCAACGTTGGGGCGGCCAACGAGTACGATGGTAGGTAGCATAATAATTTATTGACTAGGTAAGCTGATGCCAGGCGCGCTATTCGAATCTGGCTGTGATTGTGGCTCTGGTGCTTGATCTGGCAGCAATATTAAATCTTTTTGGAACATAATGCTGCGTTCTGAGGCAGGTTCTGGAGCGGTTGATTCAGGCAGGCTGCGTTTTTCTGGCTCAGAACGCGTTTCTGGTGCGGCAGCAGGCCGATTCAATTCAGCAACACTAATCGCGTACAAACCGCCATCGCGTGTTTCGGCGATAAGCTGCCTGGAGTTCGCGCCAGGCACAATAGACATGACCGCGTTGCCATCTAGCTTGATGCGTGCGGCAAAGTTGCCTTCGTCACGCGTTAAAAAATGTATATAGCCTTCCAAATCGCCCACCGCAACCAGGTTGCCCATAGGCAATGGCGCGGTTAAGCGACGATTTGCCAGCGCGCCTTGACGCCAAAAAGTTTTGCCCGAGCTGTAATCTAGCGAGTAAACCGCGCCTAAAGTATGTGACACAAATATTTTTGCATCTTCCACATTCAAGCCGCTGTAGCTCGAAATATCGCGATTCCAAACCACTTTGCCATTGGTGCGATCTACCGCAGCAATTTTGCCCTGATACGCCACCGCATATACCAAAGGACCATCCACTACTGGCAAACTGGTAATATCAGCAATGCGCTCGATTTCGGTCACGCCTTTAGGCTGTGCAACGGTGGCTTCCCACAATAATTTGCCGTTATCTGCACGAATAGCGACCATTTTTCCACCAGCAAAACCCGCATAAACTGCACCGCCATCTACCACGATGCCAACGCTGCTGCGCAATGTGAGCGCTGGGCTTACGCGCTCGTACACCCACTTGCGGCTACCATCGGTCGCGTCGAGGCCAAAAATACGGTTGTCGCCAGTACGCACAATCACCAAACCATCAAAGTAGCGCGGGACACTTAAAATTTCGCTAGAAACTTTGGCTTTCCACAGCGGCTTACCTGCTGTATCGTAGGCGTGAACATTGCCTTTATTGCTGCCCACCAATAAAATGCCAGCGCCAATTCCAATGCCACCGCTAATCGGTTCACCAACATTTACGCGCCAAATTTGACGGCCATTACTGGCATCTAATTTAAGAATTTCTCCTGCTGTATTGGTGGCATAAACCGCACTGGAATCTATGGTGGGCGTGTAATCGTATTTTTCAGTTTTTCCTGCATTGCTAGACCAATCAATTTTCGCCGTAAAAGTTGATTTAATCTCTTCTAGCACCGCTGGCGGATTAGGCGGCTCACGACCAAATACTTTATCTGCCAAGTCAGACCTTAATTCAGTGAGCGTGCTGCATCCAGCCATGGTTGTGAAACCGAGAATGATGAACAGACGGGATAAGTTTGACCAAGTAGGAATTGAAATTTTCATAAATACTAAAAGTTATGTGACAAAATACTGCTATTAAACACCAAGCGATTCAAGCTTTTGCTGCGTGTATTGATACATTTTGCCTTGCGCATCCAAGCCTTCTAAAGCAGCCTGATAAGCTTTTTTAGCTTCTGCTTGTTTGCCCTGCGCCAGCAAAACATCGCCCTGCATATTGGCTTTCAATCCTTCGTAGCCCTTATCAGTAATTGCCGCCAACACTTTATTCGCTTCATCGTAGCTTTTCTCTTCAAACAAAATACCCGCTAATTGCAAGCTGGCAATCGCTTTTACTGCACTTTCTTTCGCGTTTTTAGTCGCCCATTCCAGCTGCGATTTGGCACTTTTACTATCATTGGCGGCAAAGTTGGCTTTTGCAGCAAATACTGCCGCACGCCCTGCATATGGCGTGCCAGAGAACTCTTCCATTAATTTGGCAGATTGCGCTTTTATTTCAGTCGTTTTGGCTAAATCTGTCACTACTAAAGTTTGGTACAAAGCCGAAGCCTCTACCGCTTTTGTGTTTTGATAATAACTATAGCCTTTCCAAGCTGCAAAGGCCACTAAGGCTGCCAATACTAGATTAGTGGCCATGCTGCCATTCTTTTTCCACCAAGCTTTAAATTCGTCTAACTGCTCTTGCTCTTCTAAATCGTATGCCATTTGTAATCCTAAAATATTTCTCTTAATTATGTATTAAGCCGCTTCCGGCGTAATCAAAATGGTTAAGCCGCTTTTCGGCCTGGAATTGCATTCAATAACTGTTGCGTGTAAAGCTGTTGCGGCGCGTTATAAATATCCGTCACTGCGCCCTGCTCCACGATTTTACCTTGGTTCATTACCACCATTTCATCCGCAATATGCCGCACCACGCGCAGGTCATGACTAATAAAAATGTAGCTCAAATTCATTTCGGCTTGCAGCGCTTTAAGCAACAGCAGAATCTGTGCTTGCACTGAAACATCTAAGGCAGAAACTGGTTCATCGCAAACCACCACTTTTGGCTCTAGCACTAGCGCGCGCGCAATGCCTATGCGCTGTCGCTGCCCGCCCGAAAACTGGTGCGGATATTTTTGTGCATCAGCCACTTCTAAACCGACGCGTTCCAGCATTTCCTGCACTTTATTTTTCTGCTCAGTCACACTACCTAAACCGTGAATCAACAAGCCTTCGCCAACGATTTCGCCTACTTTCATGCGTGGATTTAACGATGCGAACGGATCCTGAAACACCATTTGCAAGTGCTTGCGCATGGCTCGTAACGATTGCGCATCCAACTTTGCTAAATTTTTGCCTTGAAACAGTACTTCACCGCTATCAAAGGGATGCAATTGTAACAGACAACGTGCCAGTGTGGATTTTCCGCTACCAGACTCACCGACAACTGCCAGCGTAGAACCTGCCTTTAACGCGATGCTCACATCGTCTAAAGCCTTAATCTGCTTACTGCCAAAGCCAAAGCGCCCGCTGCGCTGGCTGTAAGTTTTAACTAAATTATTGGCCTGTAGTATGATGTCACTCATGCGATGGCCTTTGCATCTGCTAACCAAGCATAATCAATCGGTTTAAGTTGTTTTTTGCCTTCTGCATCTGGCACACAAGCTAATAGGGCTCTGGTGTACGGGTGTTTTGGCTTGCTTAAAATTTGCTGTTTCTTACCAGCTTCAACAATCTCACCCCTAAACATTACAATCACATCATCGGCAATATCTGCCACCACACCAAAATCATGCGTAATAAACAACATCGCCATATTCATGCGTGTTTTTAGCTCATCGAGTAATTGCAGAATTTGCGCTTGCACTGTTACATCCAATGCAGTTGTTGGCTCATCCGCAATCAGCAGCACTGGCTTGCAAGCAATGCTCATGGCGATCATCACGCGCTGGCGCTGCCCGCCAGAAAGCTCATCGGGGTAACTATTAGCACGCTCAATGGGAATTCCAACTTGAAGTAATAGGCTCTCAATACGCAATTTTAGTCCTGCGCCTTTTAAGCCCAAATGCGCGGTAAGCGTTTCGCCGATTTGGTAACCTACAGTTAAAACGGGATTAAGTGAAGTCATTGGTTCTTGAAAAATCATACCAATTTTCGCACCACGAATGCTCTGCAAGGCTTTATTATCAAGCTTGGTTAGCTCATTACCTTGAAATAATATGCTGCCGCTGGCTTGTAATTGCGATGACAACAAACCCATAATACTAAGCGCGGTTAAGCTTTTTCCGCTGCCAGATTCACCTACGATGCAAGTGGTTTTGCCTGGCGATAAGCTCAGCGATACATTGTTGACTAATAAGCGATTTGGCGCATTTTTTGGCGTGATGTTTAGGTGATTGATGTTTAAAATTTCGGTCATTATTTACTCAATAATTGTACGACATCTGCAAGTTTACATCTAATTTGTTCAGCTTTTTCTAGCAGTGCTTTCAGTGATATTTCACCCGCAGCAGCTTCGTCATCCCCCAAAATCGCCGCAAAACGCGCGCCGCTCCTGTCGGCTTTTTTCATTTGCGATTTAAAACTGCCGCCTCCTGCATGCAATACTACGCTTAAACCCGCACTGCGCATGACTTCTGCGGCAGTGAACGCTTGTTTTTCTGCAAGCTCTCCCACATTTACCAAATAAATATCGGGCACATTGCTAGCAGTTACACCATATTCTTGCATCAACAAAAATACACGCTCTAAGCCAATACCAAAGCCGCAAGCAGGTGTGGCGCTGCCGCCTAAACGTTCAACCAAATTATCATAACGCCCGCCAGCCGCAATCGTGCCCTGCGCGCCCAGCTTAGTGGTCACCCATTCAAACACAGTGCGATTGTAATAATCCAACCCGCGCACTAAGCGATGGTTGATCGTGTAAGCAATGCCAGCAGACCCTAGCAATTGACACAGTTTTTCAAAATGCGTTCGCGTCGCCTCACCTAAGCAATCCATGAGCTTTGGCGCGGCTTCGCACATGGCTTGCATACGCGGATTTTTCGTATCCAAAATGCGTAGTGGATTGGTGTGTAAGCGGCGTTTTGCGTCTTCATCCAACACATCAGCATGTTTTTCAAAATACGCAATCAAGGTTTGGCGATAAATTAAACGTTCGTCCGCATCGCCGATGCTATTAATATGCAGCTCGACATCTTTTATTTGCAGCGCCTGCCAAAGCCGCGCCAGCATGACAATCTGCTCGGCATCGACTTCTGCCGACTCAAAGCCAAACGCCTCTGCGCCAATTTGGTGAAACTGGCGCTGACGCCCTTTTTGCACGTTTTCGTGGCGGAACATCGCACCGCTGTACCATAGCCGTTGTGGGCCATTATATGTGAGGTTATTTTCAATCACCGCCCGCACGCAACCCGCCGTGCCTTCTGGGCGCAAAGTCAGCTTGTCGCCATTGAGTTTATCTTCCCAGGCGTACATTTCTTTTTCGACAATATCGGTATGCTCACCGACGCTACGCACAAAAAGCTCGGTTGGCTCAACAATTGGCATGCGGATGTTGTTGTAACCATATTGGCTTAAAATTTTACGTGCCGTGTCTTCCAGCTTAAACCACAGTGGCGTCGCTTCGGGCAAAATGTCGTAGAAGCCTTTGATAGATTGAAATTTAGAACTCATTAGTTAACAGATTGAATTGGAATGATTTTTTGAATTGGCGCAACGCGTAATTTGCCACCTTCAACATAGTTGCTTTGCACGTAATCTTCGACAATCGCTTGAAATTCTTGTGCGATGTTGTCGCCTTTTAAGGTCACAGTTTTTTCGCCGTCAACGAACACTGGGGCGACTGGTGTTTCGCCTGTGCCAGGCAGGCTAATGCCAATATTAGCGAGTTTGGATTCGCCAGGGCCGTTGACGACGCAACCCATCACGGCGACACTCATGTCCTCCACGCCTGGATAATCTTTGCGCCACACTGGCATTTGCGCGCGCAAATAGCTTTGAATTTGCATGGCTAATTCTTGGAAATATGTCGATGTCGTGCGGCCGCAGCCTGGGCAGGCGGTGACCAGTGGCGTGAATGAACGTATGCCCATCGTTTGTAAAATTTCTTGCGCAACAGTCACTTCTTTGGTGCGGCTTTCATTCGGTTCTGGCGTTAAACTCACCCGAATCGTGTCGCCAATGCCCTCTTGCAGCAACAACGCCAGCGCGGCGGTTGAGGCTACAATTCCTTTGCTACCCATGCCCGCTTCGGTGAGGCCTAAATGCAGCGCGTAATCGCAGCGTTTGGCTAACTCTCTATACACTTTGACTAAATCTTGCACATTGCTAACTTTGCAAGAAATGATAATCTGATTCGGGCTCAAGCCAATATCCACCGCTTGTTGCGCGCTTTCTAATGCAGATTGAATCAGCGCTTCGCGCATCAGTTCGTCTGATGACATGGGGTTGGCGGATTTGCCGTTGTCATCCATCATCTGCGCCATTTTGGCTTGGTCTAAACTACCCCAGTTGACGCCAATTCGCACACTTTTTTGGTATTTAATCGCCGCTTCTATCATGTAAGCAAACTGCTCGTCGCGTTTGCTACCTTTGCCCACGTTACCAGGGTTGATGCGGTATTTGGCCAGCGCTTGCGCGCAATCTGGATAAGCTGCCAGCAATTTATGGCCGTTATAGTGAAAATCGCCCACCAGCGGCACGTTGCAGCTTAGCGCATCCAAACCTTTGCGTATAGCCCCAACTTGCGCTGCAGCTTCGGGCGAATTCACCGTGATACGCACCACCTCACTGCCCGCTTGCCATAGCTCGTACACTTGCTTGATGGTGGCCTTGGCATCGGCGGTGTCAGTATTGGTCATGCTTTGCACCACCACAGATGCCACTGTAGAACCAGCTAAACCGCCGCCTACAGGCACATGGCCTACCATCACTTGCAAGGAATTACGCCGCATATTTAATAACTACTCCAGCTTAATATGCGCTACATTTTGGCGCGAGTGTGGTGCTAAATCAACAGGCTTGCCACCCATGCTCAAACTGGTTGCACCCGCGTTGCCAACCGTTACATTCACAGGCGGTGTCACATCAATAGTCTCGCGGCTACCTGCAAAAATTATTTTGTTGTAAATTTCTCGACCGCTAGCATCAACCACGTTTATCCAAGTCTCTTGGGTGGCGTTAAACTCTAATTTGGTCACGCCATTAGGATTAGGTGCAGCAGGGGGTAACACTGCTGGTTCCACTGGTACAACTGGTGTAGGCAAGGTAGCGTTTGTGGTTGCAGTATTACTCAGATTCGCATCTGCAGGGATTAATGTCGCATCTGCTGAAGGTGCTGCAGGTAAAGTCAGCTCAGTAGAAGTTTGTAGCGCAGCTTCTCGCTCAGCCGCTGGTAGCGCCGCTTCTGGCAAAGGCTCTGTGCTAACTGCACTTTCAGTATTAACACCTTGAATATCGACACCATCACCAATTACACTTTCGCTCAGCGCGTTAGGATGAGGTTTTTGTATATAGCTTTGATAAAAAAGCCAAAACCCCAAACCCAACAGTGCCGCTAGCACCACCAATAAATAGCGGCCTGGTTTAAGTTTTTTATGGCCAGTCATTTTCATATTAGCGCTTGGCTTAACAATAAGCCTATGTAAATCGGAGCCAGGCACAAGCACGTTATAAGCGTCTAACAAAGGCTCTGCATTAATTTTGAGCTGTTTTGCATAATTACGAATAAAACCTCTTACGATGGTAGGTTCTGGCAGCGCTGTAAAATTATCTGTCTCTAGCGCCTCTATTTGCCTAGGGCCAAGTCTTAACCTGCTTGCAATATCTTGTATGGATAAACCTTGGCTTTCGCGTGCAGTTCGCAAGGCACCGCCGCAACGAGAACGATATTGAACGCTGTTATCATCATCTGCCTGCGGCATGCTCTCTGCTTGCACCATGCTTTCTCCTGTCACTGCAATTGCCTGATGAGCGACTACTTGTCCAGCCTCTAGCTTAGCTTCTTTAGTTTTGCGCGCCATGTGTCACCTTAATTTAGTTTTCACTTTAATTAATAACATCTCATCGACTACAGCTTACTTTTGACCACTTAGCAACATACGCGCTTGCTCAGAATTAGGGTATTGTTGACGCAACTGCAAGGCGTAACTTGCCTCGCTATTCTTGTCTTCTAGAGCACGCGCAATTTTAATACCAAGCCATAATGTGTCTGGGCCTGGCGATGCTAACAGCGCATTTTGTAGCGTTTTTTGTGCCGTCGTTGAATCACCGCGTTTAAACTGAATATCGGCCAACTGGGTGGCTGCAGAGTATGTTAATGGCTCTATTTGTAAAGCTTTGCTCAGATAAATTTCTGCATTTTTAGTATCGTTTTTACGAATAGAGCAAATACCCGCGTTGGCATAAGCTAGGTTTGGCGTTGCGTATAGTGGGTTTTTAACCGCCTCTAAAAAATGCGTGATAGATTCATCATAGTGTTTTCTGGCACATAAAAAACTGCCATAATTATTGTGCGATTCTGAGTTTCTAGGCTCAACTTGAATGGCTTTCTTGAAATTTACATCCGCCTTAGCATCCTCACCCAGCGCTGCATACACCAAACCTAAGCCGTTGTAGGCTTGTGCATAATCAGGGTCAATTTGTACTGCATATTTAAATTCATCCAATGCGATTTCAAGCTTATTTTGTTGAAAATAGGCCGCGCCTAATTCGGTGTGTGAGCGCGCACGCGCGCTAAGTTTGCTTTCACCACGCTCATCAGAGTTTCCTTTTAGTGTCTCGCAAGCGCTCAATGACGTGAAGAATATCGCAATCAGCCCAATTTTTACAAAACTCATCTTCATGCAACCGCCTCAATAGGAATATGTTTACCACTGCGCTTAATTTTATCCTGCACTTTGCCAGCCAATTGGCCACAAGCGGCATCAATGTCGTCGCCTCTAGTTTTTCTAACAGTCACCACATAACCCGCTTGCATTAAAATATCACGAAACACGCGAATATGGCTAGGTTTAGATGTTTCGTAACCACTATCGGGGAACGGGTTAAAAGGAATTAAATTGAGTTTACATGGCACGCTTCTAATCACGTTAAGCAGCTCATGCGCATGAGCTACAGTGTCATTCACGTCGTCTAGCATCACATATTCAAACGTCACAAAATCACGTGGAGCGCGCTCTAGGTAACGGTTACAAGCTGCCATCAGTTCGCTTATTGGATGTTTTTTATTGATTGGTACCAGCACATCACGCAGTGCGTCGTTAGGCGCATGCAGGCTTACTGCTAGCGCCACAGGGCAATCTTCTTTCAGCTTATCCATCACGGGCACTAAACCACTGGTAGAAAGCGTGACGCGACGGCGGCTTAAGCCATAAGCGCTGTCATCCAACATAATCTGCATAGCGGTGACCACGTTATCATAATTAGCCAACGGTTCGCCCATGCCCATCATCACTACGTTGCTAATAATGCGATCATTAACAGACAGCAACTCATAACCACTCTCTTGGCGTAGCGATTTATTCGCAATCGCTAGCTGGCCGATAATTTCTGCCACGCTTAAATTGCGATTAAACCCTTGCGCACCCGTACTACAAAAGGTGCAAGCCAATGCACAACCTACTTGCGATGAAATACACAGCGTTCCGCGATCATCCTCGGGGATAAACACCGTCTCAATGCTATTGCCAGCGCCAGTTTTCAGGTCATCTGTACCTATTAACCACTTGCGCGTACCATCGTTAGAAACCTGCTCTAACTGTACATTTGGCAAGGTAATTTCAGTATCAGCCGCCAATTTCTCACGCAAATTTTTCGCAATATCTGTCATCTGCGAAAAATCATGCACCCCAAAGTGATGCATCCAACGCATCAATTGCTTGGCGCGAAAAGGCTTCTCTCCGATACTTGCAAAGTAATCGGCGAGTTGGGGTTGATTGTAATTGAGTAAATTAATCAATGTGTTAAAGCCTTTTCAAACCCTCTTAACCCGTCATTCCGTGCTTTGGCGTGTGAATAATGCGCTTTAGCGCATATATTCCACAGACAAAACCCTTGTGGTCTGACACGGAATCTAGTGACTTTAGCAGCATCGCAAAAAGACACTTGATACTGGCTTTCGTCGGTATGACGAACTAAAAAATTAACCAAAGAAATACTTAATCTCAATCGCCGCATTTTCAGCAGAATCACTACCATGCACTGCATTCGCATCAATACTCTCAGCAAAATCTGCGCGAATCGTGCCAGCAGCCGCTTCTTTAGGGTTAGTAGCGCCCATTAAATCGCGGTGTTTCAACACTGCATTGTCGCCTTCTAGCGCAGTAATCATCACTGGACCAGAAATCATAAATTTAACTAAATCGTTAAAAAACGGACGCGCTGCGTGCACCGCGTAAAAACCTTCTGCCTCCGCTTTGGTCAGGTGCGTCATTTTTGCCGCCACAATTTTTAAACCCGCGTTTTCAAAGCGCGTGTAAATTTGACCAATCACGTTTTTTGCCACTGCGTCTGGTTTGATAATGCTAAGGGTGCGTTCTACTGCCATTTGAAACTCCAAAAATAAATAATTAAATGAACAACTTACAGAATTTTCAATTTTAACATTTTTGCAGGATTTGATAAACCACAAAATTGTGGTTTTTTGTTAATGGTATTGATTGATTTGCATAATAATACGTATTGTACAAAACATTTAGCGTGCTACCATGTTAAGTCCACACGACAATTAAGGGGAATATCATGCACGTAAGCTACGAGCTCGCACAACAGATTGTAGATAAAGCGGTAGAGAAGTCGAAAGAGATTGGCGTTAAAATGTGTATCGTTATTTTAGATTCGGGCGGCAGTTTAAAAAATTTCACCCGTATGGATGATGCTTGGGTTGGTAGTATTGATATTGCTATTAAAAAAGCGAAAACTGCTTGTTATTTTGCGATGCCTTCTGGTGAAATTGGTAAGCTTTCTCAGCCTGGCGCACCACTTTACGGCATTGAGCATTCTAACGATGGCCTGATTACATTCCCAGGCGGGCTGCCAATTGTCGATAAAGAAGGCATGCTGATTGGCGCTATTGGTGTAAGCGGCGATTCGGTTGAAAATGATCATATTGTGGCGCAAGCGGGCGTTGACGTTAATGGTGTTTGTAAGGTACCTAAACATCCTTGGCGCACTTAGTTTTTTATTACTATTAATTTTTAAATATCAATTAAAAAAGCGCACCTTGTGCGCTTTTTTATAAAACACACCCGATTTTTTTCTCAGCTTCTCGTACTATTTAATATCTTTATTCAAATCAAAAATATGCACGGACAACGAAATTTCGCGCAAAAAACAGCCCAAGCCAATAATCAAGCTGGTCATAGCGATAATGAACATGATGGAAACGATACGCGATGGATTAATGTCCACCACCGCACCCATAAACAAGGCCGCGATAACAATCGAAACAAACAAAGCAGAAGCGGTGCATAGTGTAATCGCCCAATGCACCCAAACCGCGCGTACGGTTAAAATATTCAGCTCGCGCGCCTGGCTTGGCAGCAGCGATTCGGCTGTTTCAGTTAACACTCTAAACCTATCCACCAAACGGCCAAGCCTGCCCGTGAGCACGCTTAAAATTGCGCCAATACCTGTGAGCAAAAATACGGGCGCCACGGCGAGTTGTATGACGTGGGCAACGGTGGTGAGATTTTCTGCGGCAATTTGCATATTTTTAGTAACTTAAAATGAATGCTTAGATTGTAGCGGCTATGTTTTAAATTTAGAAGCTAAAAATCAAAAGTGTCAATATCAAAGCACCAATATCAAACCATAAGTTTGCTAAATTGTGGCAAAATTACAGCATGAAAGAAGCGTCTTCTAAAGCAAACACAATGATTGCCACTTGCCCTGCATGTGGCTTGCTGTGCGACGATGTGTTAATTGAAAATAACAATAATAAAATCAATGTATTAACCAAAGGCTGCGAAAAAACAGTACGTTTTTTTGAACAGGCTTTAATTGATACTTCACCGCAAATTTACGGTAAACCAGTAATGCTGCAACAAGCTATTGCACACGCTACGAAACTACTCAAAGCGAGCCAGCAGCCGCTATTTGCGGGTTTGAGCACCGATGTGCAAGGCTTTCGCGCATTATACAATCTCGCCCAAAAAACCAATGCCAGCCTTCAACACATGAACGCGCAAAGCACAGCGCGCAACATGAAAGTGCTGCAAAGCACGGGCTGGCAGACCACCACGCTGACCGAAGTGAAAAACCGCGCCGATGTGATTGTGTGCATTGGCACGGATATTTTGAGCCATAATCCGCGATTTTTTGAGCGCTTTGTGGATTGCGATGGTATGTTTATTAGCGCAAAACAGCGTGAAATAATTTTTATTGGTGAAAATATTGATATTAAAACTGAAATTTCGCCCAAAGCCACCCCCTCGTCCCTATTGGCTTGCAGGGCAGTTGATTTACCCGAAATTACAATGGTTCTACGTGCTTTGGTGGCTGACAAAACGCTAACAGCCACCGAAGTTGCTGGGGTTAAAGTAAGTGATTTACAAACTGTTGCCGATAAACTAAAACAAGCCAAATACGCCGTGCTGGCTTGGGTGGCAAAGGATTTAGATTTTCCGCACGCAGAATTAACGATTCAAAATATCACCGAAACGGTGGCGATTTTAAATCAAACAACTCGCGCGGCTGGCTTGCTACTTGGCGGTAGCGATGGCGACACAACAGCCAACAACGCGAATACTTGGTTGAGTGGTTTGGCTCTGAACGATCAGGCTGTTGAGCACGATTTGGTGGTTTGGGTGAGTAGTTTAAATGGTGACAAATGGCCGCCAAAACCTGACAAAAAGCCGCTAGTTGTGTTGAGTAATTCAAATTTCTCTTATAGCACAGTGCCAGATGTATTCATCCCAATTGCCACGCCAGGCTTACACTGCAGCGGCACGCTGTTTCGAGTGGACTCATCGGTGATTTTGCCCTTAAAGAAAATTTGCGAGAATGATTTACCAACTTTGAGTGAAGTTGTTAGTAAAATTGAGGCGCTGCTATGACTACATCCATCTTACCCCCCGTCATTATGAGCCCTGTGAAGAATCCAGATTTTCACTCGCTCATCACCATAAAGTCTGGATTCTTCGCTGTGCTAAGAATGACGGGTGTGGAAGTTTTTGGTACTAATATTTTTGGTATTAATAAATGATTACCCTCTTAAAAAACGGTAAGCTCTACGACCCCGCACACAACAAAGACGGTGTGGTAGAAGACATTTACATCCGTGATGCTCACATTATTGCCAAGCCAAATCAATCAGAAAAAATCAACCAAACAATTGATTTAGCAGGAAAAATTTTAATGGCGGGCGCGATAGATATGCACAGCCATATTGGTGGCGGCAAGGTAAATATTGCGCGCATGATGTTGCCAGAGTTTCAGGAGACGCGAAATTATAGCGAACCCGAAGCACATATTTGCACGCCAAACTGTTCGCACAATGCAACGCCTAGCACTACCGACACAGGCTTTCGTTACATTGAAATGGGCTACACCGCTGCGTTTGAGCCCGCCATTATGCCGATTAACGCCCGCCAAGCGCATTTAGAGATGGCCGATACGCCAATGATCGATAAAGGCGGTTACGCCATGTTGGGCAATGATGATTACTTTTTGCGGCTTTTAGCTAACAAAGTCGACCAAAAAGTCATTAACGACTATGTCGCTTGGACGCTGCACGCGACGCAAGCCATCGGCATTAAAGTGGTGAATCCAGGCGGTATTTCAGCATTCAAATTTAACCAGCGCCGCTTAAATTTAGATGAAAATAATGTGCACTACCTTGTCACGCCGCGTGATATTTTAAAAAGTCTAAGCCGCGCCGTGTTTGATTTAGGCATTGCCAAACCGTTGCACGTACATTGCAATAACTTAGGTGCTGCGGGCAATTTTCAAACCACGCTAGACACTATGGGTGCCAGTGACGGCGTGCCTATGCACCTCACGCACATTCAGTTTCATTCTTACGGGTTAGAAGGCGATAAAAAGTTTTCATCTGCCGCCGCTCAAATCGCCGAGGCGCTGAATAAAAACAAGCATATCACCGCCGATGTGGGGCAAATTCTATTCGGCCAAACCGTCACGGCATCTGGCGACAGTATGATGCAGCACCTAAACGCACGTCACGCCAGCCCGAAAAAATCGGTGATTATGGATGTGGAATGTGACGCGGGCTGCGGTGTGGTGCCGTTTAAATACCGCGACCAAAATTATGTGAATGCCTTGCAATGGGCGATTGGCTTGGAGTTATTCTTAAGCGTAAACGACCCGTGGCGCATCTTCCTTACCACCGACCACCCCAACGGCGCGCCCTTTACCAGTTACCCACATTTGATTCGTTTGCTGATGGATAGAACTTTCCGTAACGAAGCATTTTCCAAGCTGAATTTAGACGCACAAGCCATGAGCAATTTGCCCTCGCTCAGCCGCGAATATTCACTCTATGAAATCGCCATTATGACGCGCGCAGGCGCAGCCAAGCTTATTGGCTTGAACAATTGCGGCCATTTAGGCGCAGGCGCGCAGGCCGATATTACCGTTTATACCGAGCAAGCCAATAAAGAAGCCATGTTTGGGCGACCAGATTACGTGTTTAAAAATGGTGAACTGGTTGTCAAAAATGGCAAAGTAGTTAAAGTGGTTTGGGGTGCAACGCACGTCACCAAACCTGCATTTGATATTAATGTAGAAACTGATTTAAAAAAATATTTCGATAAATACCATACTATTCAATTAGATAACTTTAAAATAGCCAATGATGAAATCGTCGATAACGGGCGTGGGAAAATCGTAACTCACAAAAAAATGAACCTGCATGATGAATATTAACGGCATCCAAATTGACGACACCTTCGCTGAGGCATTTAACATGCGGGCGACGCGGGTGCTTATCACAGCGTTAAACTTAAAATGGGCGTACCACGCTGCCAACGCCATGACAGGCTTTGCCACCTCAGTCATTGGCTGCGGGGTAGAGGCAGGAATAGAGCGCGAATTATCTGCCGATGAAACGCCAGATGGCAGACCAGGCGTGAGCGTTTTACTGTTTGCGATGGGCAGCAAAGTGTTGATGCAGCAACTGGAAACGCGCATGGGGCAATGCATACTCACCTGCCCGACCGCGGCTGCGTTTGCTGGCATCGAATCAGAGGACAATATCAATTTAGGCGCTAATTTGCGCTATTTTGGTGATGGCTTTCAAACTTCCAAACTTATTGCAAGTAAGCGTTATTGGCGCATACCCGTCATGGATGGCGAATTTTTAGTGCAAGAAAGCACGGGCATGGTGCGCGCGATCGGTGGCGGTAATTTTTTGATTTTAGCGACTAGTCAAGCCGCCTCTTTAAACGCCGCAGAAACCGCGATTGAAGCCATGAAGAAAATACCGAATGTCATCATGCCTTTCCCAGGTGGGGTGGTGCGTAGCGGCTCTAAAGTTGGCAGCAAATACCCAAAAATGTTCGCTTCAACCAACGATGCATTTTGTCCAACTTTAAAAGGTTTAACCAAAACTGAATTAGATGATGACATCGAAAGCGTGATGGAAATTGTGATTGACGGCCTTAGTTTTGAGTATATCGCAAAAGCCATGAAAGTGGGCATACAAGCCATTTGCAGCTTAGACGAAGCAAGCGGTGTAAAACGTATTTCGGCAGGTAATTACGGTGGCAAACTTGGGCCGCATCATTTCAAATTACATGAGATTTTGAAATGAAGCCGCTTACTTTTACGCTCAAAAAAAATCCAATATTTAAAGTGAATTGTAGCCAACTTACACCTGATAAATTAGCAGGATTACCAGTTGGAAAAATACTAGAAATTACTTTAAGTAATAATATTAAAGTTATTGATTTATTTGAAGTTAATGGAACAGAAAATGAAAGAATTATTTTCAGAAATAGTACTCCACAACTAGATTATATTGGCCATAAAATGATAAGCGGCAACATCAGAATTGAGGGCGATTGCGGTGATTTTTTAGGTGCAAACATGCAAAGTGGCAGCATTATTTGCACTGGCAACGCGGGCGATAGGGTTGGCGACCACATGCGGCGCGGCTTGATATTAGTGGATGGCAACGCAGGTGAATATTGTGGCAGCCGTATGTTGGCTGGCACGATTGGTGTGTATGGCAGCGTGGGGAAATACGTGGGTTTTGGCATGAAACGCGGCACGATTTTGTTAAAAAATAAAACTGATATACATACGACAATTCAAGATTGCGGCACACACAATTTGCCGTTTTTGGCCTTACTTTTTCAATCTTTAAAAGAATTTTCAAGTAAATTTAGCACATTAAAAAACCAACGTGTGCAGCGCTATGCGGGTGATTTGGCGTGTAATGGTAATGGCGAAATTTTAATTTTATCACCTAACTACCCAACTATTTTATAGCCTAAATTCAACCGACCCCGTCATTCCGTGCTCGACACGGAATCCAGTGACTTTTAACGACGCTGGATTCCGACTTGCGTTGGCATGACAAGCTTCGATTTTTTGCTTAACTGCCCGCAAGTGTTAAAATAGCGTTTTAGCTTTAACTCGCTAGCCACATGTCCCAAATGAAACCCAAAATAGAATCCAAATATCTCACTGCCGCGCTGTATAAGTTTGTTAGCCTAGAAAACTATACCGCACTGCAAGCCAATATCCATGAGGCCTGTGTCGCACATCATATAAAAGGCACGATTTTACTTGCGCGTGAAGGCATCAATGGCACGATTGCGGGCTTGCCTGAAAATATCCACAAAGTGCTAGATTTTTTGCGTACCGATGCTGTGTTTGAAGGTAAATTTACTAATCTTGAACACAAAGAATCCTACGCGGACGAGCACCCGTTTTACCGCATGAAGGTGAAGCT
>JANLWF010000055.1:0-15789 GCA_031364385.1 Methylotenera sp. | reverse complement strand
GCTAAATCGGTCGCCGTGGCAAAACCTTCCAGTGCGGCTTGGCGCATATTGGGTTTGTTCACTGTAATAGCGCGCAACATATCGGCATAAATTTCTAGCGTAATCAAAATCGTATCGGCTGCATCAAATAACGGCTCTTTGTCTTCTTGATTGTCTTTGTTGTAAGCCAGCGGCTGGCCCTTCATCAGGGTAAGCAGTCCCATCAAATGTCCATATACGCGGCCAGTTTTACCACGCACCAGCTCTGGCACGTCAGGGTTTTTCTTTTGCGGCATAATCGATGAACCAGTGCAAAATCTGTCGGCAATATCAATAAATGCAAACCTTGGCGAAGACCACAAAATCAACTCTTCAGAAAAGCGCGATAAATGCATCATCAACACAGAAGCGGCGGATGTAAATTCAATGGCAAAATCACGATCTGAAACCGCATCTAGCGAGTTTTCACACACCGCATCAAAACCTAAAATTTTGGCAACCATTTCGCGATCAATCGGGTAGCTTGTGCCCGCCAGTGCCGCTGCTCCTAACGGCAGATGGTTAATACGTTTGCGACAATCTGCAAAGCGTTCCGCATCGCGTTTTAGCATCTCAAAATAAGCCATGAGATGATGTCCAAACGTGACTGGCTGCGCCACTTGCAAGTGTGTAAAGCCTGGCATAATGGTATCAAAATGTGTTTCAGCTAAATCTAAAATAGAAACTTGCAGCTTGGCAATACCTGCTATAACGTTGTCACTAATGGCGCGTAGCCAAAGCCGCACATCGGTTGCCACTTGGTCGTTACGGCTTCTGCCCGTATGTAAGCGCTTACCTGCATCGCCAATTTTATCAGTGAGGCGTTTTTCGATATTTAAATGCACGTCTTCTAAGTCTAACAGCCATTCAAATTTGCCTGCTTGAATTTCTGCCAAGATTTCACTCAAGCCACTTTCAATCTCTCTTACATCTTTTTGAGAAATAATACCCTGCGCACCCAGCATTTGCGCGTGCGCCAGCGAGCCTTGAATATCAAATTCGGCTAGGCGCTTATCAAAATTGATAGAAGCGGTATATTTTTTGACCAATTCGGCCACAGGTTCGTTAAACCGCCCAGACCAGTTTTTTAATTTTTGGGCTTCTGCTTTTTTATTTAATGAGTGATCAGACACGCTTATTCGCTTTATTTAATTTGGTTAAGCTTTGTTTAATTTGTTTAAATTAGCCAGTTTAATTGTAAAAATTACTTTAATAATAATATACTTATCGCAATATTATAACTAAGAATACGCTGTGCGCAAAAATAGTCGCTTACCCAATCTGCATAATCTTGGCATTCAGTTACGAATTTTGCTCATTGTGAACCTATTAGCGGTGATGGCAGCTATATTGCTCAGCAAGCAACTAAGCGAATTTTTGCCTTTATTGGCGCAACTATCAGCACTGGTACAGCCTATTTTGCTACTCAGCATGCTTGGGCTATACGCACTTTATCCCTTGCTAAATAAACTTAAATACTGGCAAGGCATTGCAGCCATTATTTTGCTGGAAGTTGCTTTCACTAGCCTTATTTATCTGTTCATCAATCACTTTTTTGCCTTTAATGCAAATGGCGAAGCGTACCGCGCTTGCTTGCTCACCGTCATGGTCGCTGGTATTGTGCTGTATTATTTTTACTTGCAAGAACGGGCTTATTCGCCCGCCATTGCCGAGGCGCGTTTGCAGGCTTTGCAAGCGCGCATTCGCCCACACTTCTTATTCAATAGTATTAACGCTGTGCTCTCGCTTATTCGTAGCCAGCCCGCACGCGCTGAAACCGCCTTAGAAGATATGGCGGATTTATTTCGCGTGTTGATGAGTGAAAATCGTGATTTAGTGCCGCTGGCGCAAGAACTTAGCCTGTGTCATCAATATTTAGATTTGGAAAAATTACGTTTAGAAGAACGCCTAAAAATCACTTGGCAAATAGCAGATATGCCTTCGGACGCGATGATTCCACCGCTTATTTTGCAACCTTTGTTGGAAAACGCGGTGTATCACGGTATTGAACCGATGCCCGAAGGCGGCGAAATTATTGTTAAAATCTACACCAAGCATAAGGAGCTGAGCATTATTATCAACAACCCGTATGCGCCCGAAAATGATCGCCATGCCGGTAATAAAATGGCGCTAAAAAATATAAAAGAGCGCTTAAAACTGCATTTTGATTTAGAAAGCTCGATTAAAACGAATGTTAAAAATAATCGCTATGAAGTGCACATCCGCATCCCTTTTGGAAGCTAAAGCATGAGCATGCTCAATATTTTAATTGCCGATGACGAAGCGCCCGCCAGAAATAGGCTGCGTGATTTATTGGCGGATATAGAAAATGTAGCGGTGGTAGCCGAAGCCAAAAATGGCAAAGAAGCGATTGATTTAGCGCTGCAAACCAAGCCAGACTTAATGTTACTGGATATTCGTATGCCGCTAATGGATGGCATTGAGGCTGCACAGCACGCGCAAAAGCTCGAGCCTAGGCCGCATATTATTTTTACTACGGCTTTTGATGCTTATGCGATTAAAGCTTTCGATTTAAACGCGATAGATTACTTGCTAAAGCCGATTCGGCTAGAGCGCCTGCAAGCCGCAATCAATAAGGCTCAAGCGCTTAAACCAAAGCAGGTTGAGGCACTAAAGCCACTACAAAAAATACGCAGTCATTTGAGTATTCACGAGCGTGGGCGCGTGTTATTGGTGCCGATTGAAACGATTATTTATCTGCGTGCAGAGCTAAAATATATTACCGTGCGCACCGCTGAGCGTGAATACTTAATTGAAGAATCGCTCACCAATCTAGAAGCGGAATTTGCTGAGCGATTTATCCGTTTGCACCGAAACTGTTTAGTCGCCCCGCTATTTATTACAGGTTACGAAAAACGCAAAAATGAAGATGACGAACAGCAATGGGTTGCTATTTTAAATGGTATCCCCGAAACTATTGCCATTAGTCGCCGTCAGCAACATTTAGTGCGCACAGCTTAGTTTAAGTATTACTTATTTTTATTCCTATCAATGTCCTCAATCACTTTGGCCGCCCAATCTTTACCACCCAAGCCAAAGGCAATTGCCAGCGCTAAAAAGAACGCGCCAAACACAATCACAAATAATGAATAAATAAGCTGCATACCAATACCCAGCTGTTCTAGCGCTACAAACACAGAAAATATTTGTATACCATATTCAGCCGAGGTGCTCACACTTAAAGCATGTGGAAATTTAATGCTGTAAAGCCAGGCAAATACTAAGCGATTTACAAAACGCGCTAACAAAGTACCAAATATCACCACTAAAATCGCCACAACAATGCGTGGTAAATAGCTTGCTAGTTGATGCAGCAACACCGCCACTTCAGTTAAGCCTAGCGCATTTGCGCCCGTAATGACAAATAACAAAATCACCAGCCAATAGATGACTTGGCTAATAATGCCACTTAAAGTTAAATTGTAATTACCACTATTCATAAACGCTTCTAGCCCGGATTTTTGGGCGAATTTATCAAAGTGTGTGAACGTTAGCAGGCGTTTTACAGCAGATCTGACCAGCTTGGCAACCAGCCAACCCACAAATAAAATGACCACCACCGCTAATAATTTAGGCACAAAATTGACCATTTGTAGCCAAAATTGATTCAATGAGGCCATAAAAACATCGATTTGAGCTTGCATAAAAATATCCCCTAAAACAGATTTAAAACAAATAGATACCAAAAAAACAACCAATTATAAATTGGTTGTCTGCTAGCAACAATAGTTTAGCTTAACCTAAAAAAGCGCACTTTTTTGTAACAGAATGTAAAACTTGCCTGTGCTAAAATATTCAATATGAAAAATCCTCTTGTAAAACCCTCACCCAAAAAGTTGAGCCCAAATAAATTAGTTATAGCCTCGCGCGAAAGTGCGCTTGCCATGTGGCAGGCGTTGCATATTCAAGCGCGATTACAGACTTTATACCCCAATTGTGACGTGCAAATTTTGGGCATGACCACCACTGGTGACCAAATACTCGATTCGCCATTGTCACTGATTGGCGGCAAAGGTTTGTTTGTGAAAGAGCTAGAAACCGCGCTAGAAAACGGCAGCGCCGATTTGGCTGTGCACAGCATGAAAGACGTGCCGATGAATTTACCCGCAGGCTTCGCGATGGCCGCCACGGGCAAACGAGAAGACGCACGCGATGCGTTTGTTTCCAACAATTTTGATTCGTTAGAAAGCTTGCCGCACGGCAGCATCGTCGGCACCTCAAGCCTGCGCCGCCAAAGCCAACTGCAAGCCAGCTTACCACACTTAAAAATAGAATCGCTGCGCGGTAACGTGCAAACGCGTTTACGCAAATTAGACGAAGGTCAATACGCCGCCATTATCCTTGCCGCCGCGGGCTTAATTCGGCTGGGCTTGGGCGACAGAATTCGCGCCTTTATCTCGCCCACGGACAGCATACCCGCTGTCGGCCAAGGCGCGCTAGGCATAGAGATTAAAGCCAGTCGTACTGATTTATTTGAGATACTCGCCCCCTTAAACCACATCGACACGCAACTATGCGTAGAAGCAGAACGCGGCTTTAGCCGTGCCTTAGCAGGCAGTTGTACGGTGCCGCTGGGGGCTTATGCGCTACGCGATGGTGAGGTAATTAATATGACTGGCTTTGTCGCTAGCGTCGATGGCAAACAAATGCTACGCGAAACGATTAGCGGCAGCATAAATAACGCCGAGATGGTAGGTGGGGCTTTAGCTGCCAAGCTTGTAGCACGCGGTGCAGATAAGATTTTGGCCGCGCTTGAGCATATAAAATAATGCATCAAATTATCCGTTCTGAGCATAGCGAAGAATCCAGTTTTTTAGTGAAATTGCTGTGGATTCTTCAGCCGAATAAAACTTGGGTTCAGAATGACAATTAAGACTTTAACAGGCCTCGGCATCGCCATTACCCGCCCCGCTGAGCAAGCCAAAAAGCTTGCGGCGTTGATTGAGCAAGCAGGCGGCACGCCTATATTATTCCCGCTCATAGCAATCACTCCACTCATCGATTACAACCAATTTGAAGCCGTGATTAGCGAGATTGAAACTTACGATTGGGCAATTTTTATCAGTAGCAACGCCGTGCAAAACGGTATGCCACGCCTTAAGAATAAAGGCCTTCCGTCACAGTTAAAATTCGCCACCATCGGCCCTGTCACCGCCATTGAATTACAAAGCTTTGGCGTTACTAATGTTTTAAGTCCAAAAGACCGTTTTGACTCTGAATCTTTACTCGCGTTGCCAGAAATGCAAGCAGTTAAAAATAAGAAAGTTCTAATCGTACGCGGTGTAGGTGGCCGCGATGTACTGGCCGAAACCCTTAAAGCACGCGGCGCACAAGTCACTTTCGCAGAATGCTATCAACGCATCAACCCGCAAACTGATTGCGATTTACTCGCACAACTGTGGGCAGAAAAAAAGTTACACGCCATCGTCGTCACCAGCAGTGAGGCCATGCGCCACCTACTAGATTTGGCGGGCGATGCAGACTGGCTATGCAACGTAACCTTATGCATAAACCACACCAGAATCACTGAGTTACCGTTGCAACTAGGCTTAAAAGTGTTGGTAGCTGATGCACCAGGCGATGAAGCTATGCTGGCATTGCTACAGGTTTCGCAAACGTAAACGCATCACTAAAAAATTCATCGGCCAGCAAGCCTTGTTGTACAAAGCTGGTATGCGCTACCTCACACATAATTGGTGCGCCGCAGACGTAGGCTTGGTAGGCATTTAAATCCTTAATATCATCTAACACCGCTTGGTGTACCAAGCCTGTTCTGCCTTGCCAATTGTCGCTTGCTGCGGGTTCTGATAGCACGGGAATATAAGTTAAATGCGGGGTGAATTCTGCCCATTTTTCACATAGCTCGTTCATGTATAAGTCTTCTGCCACCCGCGCACCGCGGTATAGGATGATGTCGCGTTTGATATTGTTATGCAGCATATGGTCGATAATGCCTTTTACAGGCGCAAAGCCTGTGCCGCCTGCGACAAAAATGATCGGTTTTTGCGAATCTTCGCGCAGAAAAAAATTACCAAATGGCGCTTCTAGGCGCAAAATGGCTTTTTCTTGAAGCTCGTTGGCAACGTATTCGCCAAATTGACCGCCTGGAATGACACGAATATGCAATTGTAAAAACTCAGAATCGTGCGGGGCGTTGGCAATTGAAAAGGCGCGGCGCTTGCCATCTTTTAAAATAAATTCTATGTATTGGCCTGCTAAAAATTGTAAGCGCTCACTTGCGGGCAATTGCAGGTGCAGCGCAATAACATCGTGCGAGAGTTGTTCTTTTTTGGCCACGCGCGCGGGTAAAATACGCGGTTTAATGCCCGTTAATCCGCCCACTTCGCGGCATTCAACGGTGATGTCTTCTAGCGGGCGCGCGCAACATAATAGCGTGTTGCCAGCTGCTAATTCCGCATCTGACATAGCACTATTTTGGTAATCGTCATGCACTACTTTGCCAGAAACCAGCTTGGCTTTGCATGATCCACATGCGCCATTACGGCAACCATAAGGGATATGAATATCCGCTTCAATCGCGGCCTGCAACACGGTTTGGCTGGGGCGCACCTCAAAGGTATGGCCGCTATTTTGGATGGTGACTTGGTGGCTCATTATTAATCTCTATTTCTTATCTTCGTCTATTTTAGTATATTCGCCTTCAATTACGTCATCATTAGCGGCTTTTGTGTTTGGTTGATATGAGTCTTGATGTTGGCTATTAGTCGCGCCAGCAAGGTTTGGCTTACTCATTGGTATCAACAATAATATCACCGCGATAATATCGGTAATCACACCTGGAATAATCAACAGCACGCCTGCCACCATATTGCGCGCACTCCCCAGCAGAGTTTTAATCGGGTTGCCGCCTGCCGATAGGCTTTGCATCATTTTGGCAGACAACAATAATTTTTCGCCACGAATAAGCTGTAAGCCTAAGAAGCCAATCACGACTAAGTAAAATAGCACCCACCAACCATACTTGTGTGCGAGATTCACCAGCAGAAATATCTCGGCGAATGGAAAAGCGAGTAAAATTATGCTTATTAAAAAACGCATGGTTAGAACTTTCTACGGTATTTATTCTCTTTAAATTGGGATGTTATCTAGTTTTTGCAACCGTCATTGATTATATTATTCAGCATTAAAATTGGAGTGTTGTTTGAAATATTGGTTAAACCTTATTCTATTCTCTTTATTGACAACGTTCAGCGTGCAATTGTTGCAGGCAGGCGAAACTAGTAGCAACGCAGTCAAAAGTTTATTTACAGATAGCACAGAAGAAGAATTTTTACCTCCAGACGTGGCTTTTAAGCTTGATTTGGTCGCGGTGGATGCGAATAATGTAAGCGCAAATTTTAAAATTGTGCCTGGTTATTATCTTTATAAACAGCGCATTAAGTTTGTGATAAAAGATGCGGCCACTGGCAAAATTGATGCTATTGAGTTGCCTACTGGTGAGATTAAAGATGACCCAAATTTTGGCAAGCAAGAGGTGTATCACCATGATTTTGTGGCTAATATTAAACTCAGCTCTGCAAATAACCCCATTATCCAGACGACGTACCAAGGCTGTAGCGAGAAAGGTTTGTGCTACGCGCCACAAACTAAAACCTTTAATATTAGCTTGGCAGGTACTAGTACCAATGTTAATAATAGCTCGGCTTCTGAAGCATCTTTAAGTAATGATGATAAAACAACTTCTGCATTAAAGTCGGGCAATTTATGGCTGGTAATTGCGGGCTTTTTCGTGGCGGGTTTGCTACTTTCTTTCACGCCTTGCGTGTTGCCGATGATTCCAATTTTATCCAGTATCATTGTGGGTAGTCAAGGCAGACAAACCAAGCCTTGTAAACTACATGCATTTAGTTTATCGGTGGCATATGTATTGGGCATGGCGCTCAGCTATACACTGGCCGGTATTGCGGCGGGCTTATCAGGTAGTTTAATCAGTCAATCGTTGCAAAGCCCGTGGATATTGGGCGCTACGGCATTGGTTTTTGTGATGCTGGCTTCCTCAATGTTTGGATTTTACGAGCTTAAACTTCCCAGCATTTTAGAAAACAAAATTCTCAATTTCAGCAATCAACTTAAAGGCGGCGAATGGTTGGGCGTGTTTATCATGGGCGTGCTTTCTGCGCTCATTGTAAGCCCATGCGTGGCCGCGCCATTGGCTGGTGCGCTTATTTACATTGGTCAAACGCATAATGTTTTGCTAGGCGGGGTGGGCTTATTCGCACTGGCCATTGGTATGGGTGTACCTTTGTTGCTTATTGGCGCATCCGCAGGTAGCTTATTGCCCAAAGCAGGTAGCTGGATGACCGTAGTACGCAACCTGTTCGGCGTGGTAATGCTGGCGGTAGCGGCTTATATTATATGGCCTGTGCTACCTAATGTAGTCACTCAGCCTGTGAATAATTTATTTGGCCTGCAAGCCTCATCCCACCTGCCTTTCCAGCGTGTTAACAGCGTTGCTGAACTAGAGGCAGCAATCGCAAATGCCAATGGCAAAACTGTAATGCTGGATTTTTATGCGGATTGGTGCACCTCGTGCAAAGAGATGGAAAAGCTGACTTTTTCTGACAGCAAAGTAAAAGCCGCGCTAAAAGACACACTTTTATTACAAGCCGATGTCACCGCAAACAGCGCTGACGACCAAGCCCTGCTTAAACGCTTTAATTTGTTTGGCCCGCCAGGCATTATCTTTTTCGACAAAACTGGCGTGGAAATGCTAACGCGTGTCATAGGCTATAAAAATGCGGAAGACTTTACGCAAATTTTAAATAAAGTGAACCAAAAATAATGGCCAACAAACTCAACAGACTATTAATAAGCCTTTTGTTAATCGCATCGATTGGTTTTGGCTTTGGCTATTATTTTCAAGGCACTCATAGTGAACATGGTGGCAATCAAGCAACAGCGTTATTATTTGCGGCTACTTTCCCCAATGAAAAAGGCCAACCACAACACTTAAAACAATTCGCAGGCAAAACTGTAGTGCTTAATTTTTGGGCAACTTGGTGCGAGCCTTGTCGCGAAGAAATGCCCGAACTTTCAAGCTTGCATGAAGAATACAAAAATAAAAATTTGGTAGTGCTAGGGGTTGCGATTGACGATGTGGCGGCAATCAGCGACTTTGTAAAAGAAACTAAAGTGAGTTATCCATTATTTGCAGCTGAGGCGCATGGCATGGAGCTTGCCGCTGGCTTGGGCAACGATAAAAGCGCCCTACCTTACACAGTGATTATTAAAGCCGATGGTAGCGTGGCAGAAACTTATTTTGGGCGCATTACCAAACCTTTATTGGAAGAAGCGCTAATAAAAATTTTAATTAAATAGTTTAGCCTTTTATTCAACCACTTAGGCGAAATCACTCCAATAACTTCGCTTAATTTCCGCTAATTTGCTGGACAAAATCCATGAAGTTCGGCAAACTCACGTTATGAAGTTCTGTACAATTCCTTTAAAAGCACTAGCAAAAGAACTGTGTGATGACCGCTAAGTCAATTTTAGTGTTGCATGGCCCAAATCTTAATATGCTAGGGCTTCGTGAGCCTGAGCACTATGGTGATGTGACGCTGGTGGGCATCAACGATAGCCTGCAAGCACAAGCCAAACTGGCCAATCTCACTTTGGAAGCATATCAAAGCAACGCCGAAGCTGAAATTGTGGCTAAAATTCAATCGCTTGCTATCAACAAAGTAGATTTTATTATTATCAATCCAGCCGCTTTTACACATACTTCAATTTCAATTCGGGACGCAATTTCTGCTGTCAAAATCCCTTTTATTGAAGTACATATATCTAACGTGTTTGCCCGCGAAAGTTTTAGACATCACTCTTACTTTAGCGATATTGCCGTGGGTGTTATCAGTGGCTTAGGGGCAGAAGGCTACAATGCCGCCTTGCAGTACGCCGCAAATTTACTCAAAGACTAACTATCTAATTATAAATAAACGACCTATATATAGGTTGCAATAGGGGTTATTATGGACTTACGTAAACTTAAAAAATTGATCGATTTGGTGGAAGAATCTGGCATCACCGAGCTAGAACTGACCGAAGGCGAAGAGAAAGTGCGTATTAGTCGCGCTTTGATGCCAAGCCAAGCCATGTTTAACCAAGCGCAAGCGCATTATATGGCGGCTCCGCAAGTGATGTCACACGCCACGCCAGTGCCAACTGCCGCAGCGCCTGTCGTTGCAGAAATTGAAGGCCATATTGTTAAATCCCCCATGGTGGGCACGTTTTATCGTTCTTCCTCACCTGAGACAAGCGCTTTTGTTGACGTGGGTTCTAAAGTCGCGGTCGGCGATACGCTATGCATTATCGAAGCCATGAAGCTGCTCAATGAAATTGAATGTGACTTTGCAGGCACTATTAAAGAAATATTAGTTGAAAACGGTCAGCCCGTTGAATACGGCGAACCTTTATTTGTGATTGGTTAATTGAATGTTTGAAAAAATACTCATTGCCAACCGTGGCGAGATTGCTTTACGTGTGCAACGTGCCTGTCGCGAGTTGGGCATCAGAACCGTTGCCGTGCATTCCGAGGCGGATAGAGAGGCAAAGTATGTCAAACTTGCCGATGAATCTGTGTGTATTGGCCCTGCCCCATCTAATCTCAGTTACTTGAATATTCCTGCTGTCATTAGCGCAGCTGAGGTTACCGATGCGCAAGCGATTCATCCAGGTTACGGTTTTTTATCTGAAAATGCAGATTTTGCAGAGCGTGTAGAGCAAAGTGGCTTTGTGTTTATTGGGCCTAAAGCGGAAACAATCCGCTTAATGGGCGACAAAGTTTCTGCCAAAGATGCTATGCGAAAAGCGGGTGTGCCTTGCGTGCCAGGCTCTGATGGCGCATTGCCAGCTGACCCCGCTGAAATAATTAAAATCGCCAAAAAAGTCGGCTACCCAGTAATTATCAAGGCAGCTGGCGGCGGCGGTGGGCGTGGTATGCGCGTGGTACATACCGAGGCGGCGCTGGTTAATGCGGTTGCCATGACCAAAGCTGAAGCGCAAGCAGCTTTTGGCAACCCCATGGTGTACATGGAAAAGTTTTTAGAAAATCCGCGCCATATTGAGATACAAATCTTGGCAGATCAACATGGCAATGCGGTATTTTTGGGGGATCGTGATTGCTCAATGCAACGACGCCATCAAAAAATTATTGAAGAAGCGCCTTCGCCACTACTTAGCCAAAAAATTCGTGACAAAATTGGTGAACGCTGTGCAGAGGCTTGTCGCAAAATTAAATATCGCGGCGCTGGCACGTTTGAATTTTTGTACGAAAATGGTGAGTTTTACTTTATCGAAATGAACACGCGCTTGCAGGTTGAGCACACGGTAACCGAGATGATTACTGGGTTAGACCTTGTACAGCAGCAAATTTTTGTGGCGGCGGGCGAAAAATTAAAATTCCGCCAAAAAGACATTGAATTACGTGGCCACGCCATTGAATGCCGTATTAATGCGGAAGACCCGTATAATTTCGTGCCCTCCCCTGGCAGAATCAACACCTTCCACATGCCTGGCGGACCTGGCGTGCGTGTAGATACGCATGCTTACGCAGGTTATACCGTGCCTTCACATTATGATTCGATGATTGGTAAGCTCATTACCTATGGCGCCACGCGCGACCAAGCCATTGCACGCATGCGCATTGCGCTATCTGAAATGATGGTGGACGGCATCAAAACCAACATCCCATTACATGCAGATTTAATGGCAGATGCGGCTTTCCATTTAGGTGGCACCAGCATTCATTACCTTGAACAAAAACTGGGTATTGGTCACAATAAATAAGGTGGCTTGGCTATTACTTAAAATTCAAGCAAACGAAAACAATGCAGAGGCGATTAGTGATGCATTAATGAGCATTGGCGCACTTTCGGCGAGTATTGAAGATGCAAATGCTGAAACTTTAAGTGAACAAGCCATTTTTGGTGAGCCAGGTGACCCGCCGCCTGGTATTTGGCAGCAAAATATCATTACCGCGATGTTTCAAGAAGATGCCGATATCGGCCATGTCATTCGTGCTTTAAGCACAGAAACAGCCATTCCACAATTCCAATACAGCACCGAAATCATCGCCGAGCAAGATTGGGTGCGTGCCACACAAGCGCAGTTTGACCCAATTAAAATTACTGATAAGTTTTGGATTGTGCCCACTTGGCACGTAGCGCCAAACCAAGATGCTATTAATATCGTACTTGACCCTGGCTTAGCCTTTGGAACTGGTAGTCACCCCACCACGCATTTGTGCTTAGAATGGCTTACTCAGCAAGGCTTGCAAAATCAAAGCGTATTGGATTACGGTTGCGGCTCTGGTATTTTAGCCATTGCCGCTAAAAAATTAGAGGCCAAGCATGTGGTTGGCGTAGATATTGACGACCAAGCCATCATTGCAAGCAATTATAATGCCCAGCAAAACCAAGTTAACATTGAATTTTATGGTGCAAATAGCTTCTCGCAACAATCTTTTGATATAGTGGTGGCTAACATTCTATCTAGCGCACTGATGGTGTTAGCACCCGCGCTATCAAAATATTGCAAAACTGGCGCTAAATTGGCATTATCGGGTATATTAGAAAGTCAAAAGGAAACGCTGATCGCGCGCTATAGTGAATGGTTTAATATGGACAGCCCGATACAAAAAGACGCTTGGATATTGCTCACAGGCACTAAACGATGAATTACATCACCTCTTGCCCTGCTTGCGAAACACAGTTTTTACTTACCACAGAGCATCTAAAAGCCCATCGCGGCAAAGTGCAATGTGGCCATTGCGAGCATATTTTTAACGCAAAAAATCGCCTCACCGAAATTTCGGATGACATTCATAGCCCAGCTGAATATCAAGCCAGTATTGAAACTCATGGCAGTGATACTTCACAGGCTATTGATGAAAAACCTATTAGCGAAGTTTTAAATGTTGCTTTAGGCGCTGTACCAAATTTGGATAATTTAGATGATTTAGAAGCAGATGAAAAATCTAACGACCCTTATATTGGCAACACCAATATAACATCTCAACCCGATATTATTGAGGTTTACGATGTCGATCAAATCAATGCGCCTATCTACATTGATGACTTAATCACAAATCCAAAATTTGATAAGCCAAAAACAAAAGTCAATGTTTGGTTAATGCTCTTTGGCCTAATACTGGCTATTTTGGCTGGCATACAAAGCGTTTATTATTTGCGTACCAGCATCTCTGCCGATTATCCACAGTTTAAACCGTATTTAGTGCAGGCCTGTGCTGCACTTAAATGTGAGATTGACCTGCCTAAAAATTTAGATTTTTTTGCACTCGATGATTCCGATATGCAAGAAGACTACGCACATAAAAATGTCATTAAATTTTCTAGCCTGCTTATTAATAATGCGCCTTATGCGCAAGCTTATCCAAACATCGAATTAACCCTTACCGACACTGCCGATCAGCCAGTTTTAAGAAGGCTAATTAAACCGAGCGAATACCTAGCAAGCAATACCAATGCGGATGCTGGCATAGATTCACGTGAAGAAATGCGGATCAATTTAAGTATTAATGTGGCCGACATGGCAGTCGCTGGCTATCGCGTTTTACTGCTTTATTAGATGAACAAACAATCATCATCTAATGATTTTCATTAGTCATTTTTAATAACAACACATAGGCCTTACTTCTAACTATTCTGTATTATACAAGTCATAGATTGTGTAGTACTTAATTAATTTAACTCAGGAGATTTATCATGTGGACAACACCAGCAGCTACTGAAATGCGTTTTGGCTTTGAAGTTACAATGTATGTTATGAATAAGTAAGTTGAACCAATAGTAAGTTTTTACTTATTAATAAAAAAGGTGCCTAGTGCACCTTTTTTATTGTCTGCTATTCAATAAGCATTGATTTCTAAATATTCCATACAATCATTTAAGAGTATTAAAAACCGCTCATATTGCCAATCACCTAAATCTGCATGCAAAAATGCAAACGCTGAAATTAAATAGTATTTTGCTTGTTTTTCGTCACAGCCCATAACAGCACAATACTGCTGTAAAGCCATGTGAAACTTGGCTTTGCTTAAGTTAAAAGAGCCCAATACCCGCACCAAATCATAAAAAGCATAGCCCTTAAGCGTTACGCCATCCCAATCAATCAAAACAAATTTTGTATTGTTGCTACTTAATACATTGCCACGCCACAAATCGTTGTGTGCACTAACAAAATAGGGCTGCCATATACCATTGTTAATTGCTTCAATCGCCTCTACGATGACGTTTTTATACGCTTGCTTTAAACCGTTAGCTTGGCTAAGCGCCATTAATGGCTGCGTAAATTGTGTCTCTATTTCAGCAACGCTCGCATTGGCTTTAGTAGCCTTTGCCACATCAATTACCCAGTAGACTAAGCTAGCTCTTACGCGCCAGTTATCAATCTGTTTTAATAAAAATGTGGTGTGTAATGGCCGATGGTACTCGCTAATTGAGTAGCTTAAACCATCGCTTTCGCCTATCTCTAGGGGCATTAATAAATTTTGCGCTAGCCTTGTACCCACATTATTTGCAAAGCCACGTAATTTCATATGTCCGCTATTAATAGCATTGGGCTTTTTAGCGGGAGATAACAGCACAAAAGCCTTAGGTTGCTTATTACCACTCGTATAAACCAAAAATTTTAGTGTGGCATCGCTTACCAATACTTCAGTTTTTAGCTGCTGAGCTATGATTTCATGTGTATCAACGTTAAGTTGTTTTGCTATTGCAGAAATAATGATTGAATCCAAAGCCATATAGATTCTTCGCTATTTATTAATTGTTTTCATGTAATCAGAGTTAATCGCATGAATGGCTTCCGCAATTTTTTCTACCGCCTCTAACCGTACAAAACTCTTACGCCAAGCAATTGCAATACGCCTTGTGGGCGCAGGTGCTAAGAAGGGAATCACCTTAATCAATGGGTTATGGTAACGCTCTGCCGTAGCCGAGCATGGCAGCACGGTAATGCCCAAGTTAGACGCGACCATATTACGAATAGTCTCAAGTGAGTTGCCCTGCAAAATCTCGCCCTTACGCGATAGCTCTGGGCATGCCTGCGTCACTTGGTTGCTAAAGCAATGTCCACTATTTAGCAGCAACACTTTTTCGTCTGATAATTCTTCTGGTTTAATATGCTTACGCTTGGCCCAATGATGTCCACTTGGCACCACCACATCAAACTCTTCATCGTATAAGGCGCGATATTGCAAGCCAGCTACTGCAAACGGCAGCGCGATTATTGCCGCATCAATCACGCCGTTTTTCAACTGTGCTTCTAAATTAGCGGTTAAATTTTCTTCCACTTCTAGCGGCATATCGGGCGCGGTTTTGCGTAAAATAGGGATTATTTCTGGCAATAAATATGGCCCAACAGAATGTATCATTCCCAGCTTTAATGTACCTTTCAGCTGGTTTTTTCCTAAATCTGCCAGCTGCTTGATGTAGGTAGCCTCTTCTAACACTTTAGACGCTTGCTCTACTATTTTCGCGCCTATTTCGGTCATGCTTACATCGGTGCGACTACGCTCAAAAATAATAATATTGAGCTCTTCTTCTAGCTTTTTAATCGCCAAGCTCAATGCGGGTTGCGACACAAAGCACTTTTCCGCCGCGCGTCTAAAATTGCGTTCTTGCGCTACTGCTACAATAAATTTTAATTCCGTCAGGCTCATTTATTATTCACTTAATTCATTCTATTGATCATACATTGATTAATATTATT
>JANLWF010000312.1:0-2254 GCA_031364385.1 Methylotenera sp. | reverse complement strand
AGGCAAGCTGGGTAAATTTTGCGCTCTTAGCGCCTGTACCTGTTGCTTTCTAGCCATTAAATCAGCATTATCAGGCTCTAAAGTTAGCGCAAATTCTATATTCTTGGCCGTATATTCATGCGCGGAAAATACTTTTGTGTTTGGGTTGAGCAATTTTAAACGCTGTAACGAATGCAACATTTGTGTTGGTGTGCCTTCAAACAATCGTCCGCAACCCGCACCAAATAAGGTATCTCCGCATAGTAAATAATCATCATTTACATAAGCAATTTGCCCCAAAGTATGCCCTGGTAGCCACATGATGCGAAAGCTTTGTGCAATTTCGGGTAGCATAATTTCATCACCTTCGGTTAAAGCAATATGTTCAAAAGCAAATTGCTCGTATTTTGGTGCGTAAACTTGAGCTGGCTTGTATTCAAGTAAATCGTTAACACCATCAATATGGTCGCTATGATGATGCGTAATTAAAATTGCAGTTAGCTCTAAGTTGAGTTTTTGGAGTATTTTAATGACTGGCGCGGCATCACCAGGATCTACCACCACGGCATACCGCGCATTGTGCAAAAGCCATATATAATTGTCGGTAAAAGCAGGTATAGCAATAATGGTTGCAGGTATAGGAATAATATTGAGCATACTTTTAATAGTAGTTTTGTTTACATAGCAATGCAACAGTTGCCACAAAATAGTTGCGTGAGTCAGAACGCTTGGTTAGCTAGCACGCTTGGCCAATATCTGTTAGCGCGTGAGCAAGCCATGTTTGACGCAGTGGTGGGCGACATTTTCGGGTTTAACGCGCTGCAATTAGGCATGTTGCAAATGGATACGCTGAAAACCTCACGTATTCCGCTCCTTTTGCATGTGGGTAATTGCGAGGGCGATGCGTATTGCGAGAGCGATTATTTGCCATTTGCAGAAAGCTGTATTGATTTGGTTTGCCTGCCGCATGTGTTGGAGTTTAGCGGTAATCCGCATCAAACCTTACGCGAGGCCGAGCGCATTTTGGTGCCAGAAGGCCATTTGATTTTAACGGGCTTTAATCCGATAAGCGCTTGGGGCATCAAACAAACCCTAACCAAAGATGAGACTTACCCGTGGCACGGACATTTTTTTACTTTGTCACGCATTAAAGATTGGCTTGCTTTATTGGGCTTGGAGTTTGTAAGCGGCAGCATGAATTGTTACGAGCCGCCCATTAACGATGAAAAATGGCTTCAACGTTTTGTGTTTATGGATAAAATGGGCGACAAATGGTGGCCAATGATGGGCGGACAGTATTTTATTGTCGCCAAAAAACGCGTGGTGAATATCACTTTATTAAAACCCAATTGGAAGAATCCTTCTTTAAAATCAAGGCTAGTAGCTAGCAGCAACCCCAAATCAAAACCACATCAGCAAAAAAACATATAAAAAGACATCATGAATCCAAAAGAACCGATTAAACAGCTGGTAGAAATTTACGCAGATGGCGCATGTAAAGGCAACCCTGGCCCTGGCGGCTGGGGCGCTTGGATGCTTTACGACGGCAAAGAAAAAACCTTGCACGGTGGCGAGCAACTGACTACCAATAATCGTATGGAATTAACTGCGGTGATTCGTGCTTTAGAGGCATTAAAACGTCCTTGCAGTGTTAAAATTTATACCGATTCAGTGTATGTACAAAAAGGTATTAGTGAGTGGATTATTGGCTGGAAAGCCCGTAATTGGCGCACCGCAGATAAAAAGCCTGTTAAAAATGATGACCTTTGGAAAGTGTTGGATGTGTTAGCGAATCAACATGGCATTGAATGGATTTGGGTGAAAGGTCACTCGGGTAACGTAGGCAACGAACGCGCTGACGAGCTTGCCAACCAAGGTGTAGCGGCATTTTTACAGAAAGCTTAATTTTAAATATGCGTCAAATATTTTTAGATACTGAAACCACAGGCTTGTATCCTGCACATGGGCATCGCATTATTGAGATTGCGGCGATAGAGATGGTGAATCGCCGCTCCACTAATAATCATTTTCATGTGTATTTAAACCCTGAGCGAGAAATTGACCCTGCTGCGCAAGAAGTGCACGGCATTACGCTTGAGTTTTTGCAAGACAAACCTTTATTTGAAGCTATTGCGCAGGATATGCTGGGCTTTATTGGTGATGCGGAACTGATTATTCATAACGCACCGTTTGATGTGGGCTTTTTAAATAGCGAGCTTGGTCGTATCGGGCTACAGCCAATTGAAACAATGTGCGGTAAAATAACGGATACTTT
>JANLWF010000027.1:0-4250 GCA_031364385.1 Methylotenera sp. | reverse complement strand
AATGTGGCGGCCAGAGTGAATAGGGCGACCAGTTGTGTGGTAAAAGCTTTAGTAGAAGCCACCCCAATCTCAGCGCCTGCACGCGTGTAAAAAACCAGCTGCGAGGCACGTGGAATGGCACTCTCTTGCACGTTACAAATCGCTAAAGTTAAATTTTGGCCGAGTGATTTTGCATGTTTCAAGGCTTCCATCGTGTCTAGCGTTTCGCCTGATTGTGAGATGGTGACAATGAGTTGCTTAGGATTTGGCACCGATTGACGATAGCGATATTCACTGGCGATTTCGACATTGGTGGGTATTTTTGCGATTGATTCTAGCCAGTATTTAGCCGTGAGTGCGGCGTAATAGCTAGTGCCTGCGGCGAGTATCAAGATGCTATCAATTTGTTTGAATACCTCACCAGCATCCTTACCAAACAACTCGGCTGAGAATTTATTATCGTCTATCAGTGCTTCGATGGTGTCGGTAAGCGCGCGTGGTTGCTCGTGAATTTCTTTTTGCATGAAGTGCGCATAGGGGCCAAGCTCCATGCTGGCGAGTGAAACATCGCTGACGTGGATTTTGCGTTCAACTGGTTTGCCATCGCGCCCAAAAATGGTTACGCCATCGCGGCGAATATCGGCCACATCGCCATCTTCCAAGTAAATTACTTTGTGGGTGACTGATAATACGGCAGAAACATCAGACGCAATAAAGTTTTCACCATCGCCAAGACCCAATAACAACGGACATCCTAGGCGTGCTGTTATCATGTGTTCTGGCTCTTTTACAGAAATCACGCTAATGGCGAATGCGCCCGTTAGCTCGGCGACGGCTTTTTGTGTCGCTGCAAGCAGGTCTAAATCTTGATGATAATAATGAATTAAGTGCGCAATGACTTCGGTATCGGTTTGCGAGGTGAATTCGTAGCCGAGTTTTTTTAGCTTATCGCGTTGTTCATCGTGATTTTCAATAATGCCGTTATGCACCACCGCGATTTCGCCTTTTGAAACGTGCGGATGCGCGTTACTTTCAGTCACTCCGCCATGCGTGGCCCAGCGTGTGTGGCCAATGCCAACTTGGCCAGCTAAATTTGCATCAAGTGCTTTTTTTGTCATGGCCGCAACACGGCCTACAGCCCGCACACGCTCGATACCAGCGCCATTTAACACGGCGATGCCAGCCGAGTCATAGCCGCGATATTCTAGGCGGCTAAGGCCTTCGATTAAGGTTGCTACGACATTTCTGCTGGCGACTGCGCCTACAATTCCACACATATGCTATTTTCCTGACTTAATATATCTCAAAAAATCCCTCATTCTTAGGCTAATGTCTCATCTAGCCTAAGAATCCATGAACGCAACTTACTACTGGATTCTTCACCTAATTAAATCCTTAGGCTAAGAATGACGAATGTATTATTTTTTTATCTTAACTGGTCGCTGCCAGCTTGAATACGTCTTTTGCTCTTTAGCACGGCACACAGTTAAGCCGCCAGCAGGCACGTCTTTGGTGATGGTGGAGCCTGCAGCAATAGTCGCGTTTTTACCAATGGTGACTGGCGCGATGAGCTGTGTATCAGAGCCGATAAAGGCATTGTCTTCTATAATCGTTCTAAATTTGTTTGCGCCATCGTAATTGCAGGTAATCGTGCCCGCGCCGATGTTCACGTTTTTGCCTATGCTGCTATCGCCCACATAGCTTAAATGATTGATTTTGCTACCAATATCCACCGTAACATTTTTAAGCTCAACAAAATTTCCGACATGCGTATCATTTTGTAAAATAGTGCCTGGGCGCAATCTTGCATATGGCCCAATACGGCTATTTTCACCAATCTTGCTATCCTCAATATGCGTAAAAGACAAAATTTGCGTGCCAGCGGCAATCACAGCATTTTTAATCACACAATTGGCCGCTATATTGACGTTATCGCCTAAAGTAACATCCCCTTCAAACACGCAATTTACATCAATTTCTACATCACACCCGCAAATTAAATGACCGCGTACATCAATGCGGGCAGGGTCTTTTAGCGTTACGCCTTGCTGTAACAGCTTATGCGCGGTTCGGTTTTGATGCACGCGCTCAATTTCGCTAAGATCAGTTTTTGAGTTAATACCAGTGACCGACCATTCATCAGGTGTGATTTCAGCCACTACCTCTAGGTCGTCTTGAACTGCAAGCTCTACAATATCGGTTAAATAATATTCGCCTTGCGCGTTGTTGTTACTTAAGCGGCTTAGCCAGCTTTTAAGCTGCACATTAGGCATGGCCATGATGCCAGTATTCACTTCACTAATTTTGCGCTGTGCTTCGCTGGCGTCTTTATGTTCTACGATGGCCGTCACATTACCACAAGCAGCACGAACTATGCGGCCATAGCCAGTGGGATCAGCTTTGTTAAACGATAAAATTGCGAGCTTATTGTTAGCTTGCTCAACTAGTTTTTTACAAGCAGCTTCATCCACCAAAGGCACGTCACCCAACAAAATAAGCGTGTTTGCATCAGCGTCTAAGTAAGGCGCGGCTTGCTGTACGGCATGTCCTGTGCCATGTTGCTCGGCCTGATTCACCCAAATAATCGCTTCATGCGCAAATGCCTCGCGCACGATTTCGCCACCAAAACCATACACCACGATGATTTTTTGCGGCTTTAGCAATTTAGCACAGGCAATCACGTGCGCCAGTATGGGCTTGCCGCCTATCTCGTGCAGCACTTTGGGCTTGTTGGAGTACATGCGCGTGCCTTTGCCTGCGGCGAGGATGACGATATTTAATGCGGTTGTGGACATTCAAGGGCGTTCAATAAAGGGTTAATTAGCATTGTAAAGTATAAAGCCAGTACAAACAAAAAAGCGGCCTAAGCTGCCTTTTTGCACACATTAAGTTGCTTAATGTGTGTTTTTGCATAGAAGGCGCAATCGCTTGAGTCTATTTGGTTGCAGCCGCATCTAAATTAAGCCCGTTAGCCAGTACAAGCACATATATAAAACAGCATAGCGCTTAGAACGTTAGTAGATATAAGGTATAACCTGTTTTAATAAGCCTCTTCAATTGTTATGTTATAGTACTTTAAGCAAAATTAATTGAAGAAAATTTAATTGTTAACAGAGTCTGAAGTAGATTATGAAACGATGTAGGATTTACTTTTTTATTTTCGCTATCAATTATTAGCTTAATTTTATAATTTAAAAAATCAATTTGATGATAATAGCCTTATATTAACGTCCTCATTATATCGGTTACTTACATAAATATAATTAGCCCTAGGGAATTTCACAAAATGCAGAATCAAGAAAAGTGGAAGCCGAGCAAGTTCATTTATAAGAAAGGAAAACTCATTGCATCGAAAGATGCAAAAGAAGTGAATATTGGCTCAAGGTTGAATGTCGAGCTTATAGCAGATTTTTATCATAGAAATCTTAAGGAACATGCCAAGGGAAAGTTGCTGGATTTAGGATGCGGCAAAGTGCCTCTCCATGCAGCATATAAAGACTTTGTTACTGATAATATTTGTGTTGATTGGTCTAGCACTTTTCACAAGAACGAGTATCTGGATTATGAGCTCGACCTAACAAAGAAACTTCCGTTTAATGATAATGAGTTTGACACCATTATCCTTTCAGATGTACTGGAGCATATACCTGTACCAGAACTACTCTGGGGTGAAATGACCAGAATCCTGACGATGAATGGGAAAATAATAATGAATGTCCCTTTCTACTATTGGCTCCATGAACAGCCTCATGATTACTATAGATATACTGAATTTGCGTTGCGTCGATTTGCAGAAAACTCTGGGCTGAGATTGATTCAACTAAAGCCTATAGGTGGCGCACCAGAAATAATGGCCGATATTTTTGCGAAAAATATTCTTCGATTACCAAAACTGGGGCGCTCACTTGCGCTTATCGCTCAATGGGTTACTTTACGTTTCATAAGAACTAAGCTAGGCAAGAAAGTATCAGAAGCGACTAGCAGCAATTTCCCATTAGGCTATTTCTTAGTAGCAGAAAAATCATAGCAATCTAAGCATCAAAGTCGACCATTAAGCTTTACATTGATAGCTTAAACAATATTTGGAGTTGTGCCAAAATTACTACTGTTAGCTTTGTTACTGAGTTGCAGCTTACCTTTATCTAACCTACATTTAGATAATAAAAAAGCAGCCTAAGCTGCCTTTTTGCACACATAATTGCTTAATGTGTTGTTTTACGTAGCCGCTCAATGGCTTGAATTTGCGCAAGCGCTTCAGATAATTCTGCCTG
>JANLWF010000405.1:0-5075 GCA_031364385.1 Methylotenera sp. | reverse complement strand
CACCTTACCAAAAGCCGCATTCGTGCGTGGTATTGCGGGCGGCACTTTGCAGCAAATCACTACGCGTTTGAATATTTTGCATATGCTCAAAATGCTAGGCGTGACTATTTACAACGATGGCAAGGCGATTGAGCGCACGGTAGATAAAGCTATGACCAGTTTTTTGCTACATCAAGCGGGCATAGCTACGCCGCAAACATGGATATGCGAATCGCGTCATCATGCGCATGACATTATTTCGAAAAATACACAATTAGTGATTAAGCCGCTATTTGGCTCGCAAGGACAGGGCGTGCGGCTGGTTGATGCAGATAAATTACCATTGCCGATGGATGCGTTTGTAGGCGGCGCGTTTTACTTGCAAAGATTAATCAAAGCTAGCCATGATTACCGCGTATTTGTGGTGAGTAATCAAGCCGTTGCCGCCATGCGCCGCACTGGAGAAGGCTGGCTGCATAACGTGGCACAAGGTGCGCAATGTGAATCAAGCAGCGATTCAGATGTTTTAGCCATTGCCCTGCAAGCAGCACTGGTGCTAGATATTTCCTATTGCGGTGTCGATGTGATTCGTGATGAAAATGGCCGTTTATTTGTATTAGAAGTCAATAGCATCCCCGCCTGGCGCGGCTTGCAGGGCGTGACTGAAACCAATATAGCACAAGTTTTAGGGGATGATTTTTTGAGCCAGATTGTATCAATTAAGTCATGAATCAGCCCCAATTATTAGCTAAAGCCTTCAAGCTTTCTTGCATAGCAGAGCTAGAGGCGCTTAAGCCTGGTAATGTCCATATATTTGCCGATGGACACGGCATGACCGTGCAAGATTTTATTGCGAGTGCAGAAGCCGTTTCTGTGGTTATCGCACAGCCAGATTTAAGCTTAGGCGAACGCATTTTTATCAGCGTACAAGCCACGCAAAACGCGGTCAACATGAATACCAACCTAGGTACGATTTTATTGTGTGCGCCTATGATACATGCGGCATTGCTGCCAAGCACGGCATCATTTTTGCAAAAGCTAAAATTAGTTTTAGCCAACACCACAATGGAAGATGCAGAAGCTTGCTTTGCCGCGATTCGGCTGGCGAATCCTGCTGGTTTAGGTAGTAGCGAGCTGCATGATGTGTATCAGCCTGCCAGTTGCACCCTGCTACAAGCCATGCAGCAAGCCGCACCAAAAGACTTGGTTGCACAACAATATGCTAATAATTTTGCTGATGTGATAGAAGGTTTACTACGCTATCAACAGGTGCTTGCAAAGTGGCAGCGTCCCGCTTGGGCAGTAACGGCGTTGCATTTGCACTTTATGGCGCAATTTATGGATAGCCATATTGCGCGTAAATACGGGGAAACAATTGCCAAATTAGTACAAAATGAGGCGATTGCGCATGAGGCGGAGTTTTTAAGCGTATTTAATCCGAAAAACTATCAAACAGCATTGCTAACATTTGATGCAGCGCTAAAAAAACGCGGCCTTAACCCTGGCACTAGCGCCGACTTAACCGTAGCGACTTTATTTTTACATGCGCTTATGTGAGCAAAAAGACATGGATGCCGTATTGAAAATAAATTTTTTAAGTTACAATGTATGGCTAGATTTTATACAAGACTTATGATTGTTTATTTATTAGTATTTTTTAGGAGGAAGCAATGGCAAACTTATTAGACCAACTTAAAAGCATGACCACAATCGTGGCCGATACTGGCGATGTAGAAGCGATTAAAAGTGTAAAACCTGTGGATGCAACCACAAACCCATCATTACTGTTAAAAGCCAGTACTTTGCCGCAATATGCGCATTTAATTGATGAATCAATTGCTCACGCTAATAAATTGGGCGGCAGTAAAGAAGCGCAAATTGAAAATGCAGCCGACAAATTAGCCGTACTAATCGGTATCGAGATTTCTAAAGTGGTGCCAGGCCGCATTTCTACTGAGGTTGACGCGCGTTTATCGTTTAACCGTGATGCAATGGTGGCTAAAGGCCGCAAACTCATTCAGTTGTACCAAGATTCTGGCGTGGGCAAAGAGCGGGTGTTGATTAAATTGGCCTCTACTTGGGAAGGCATTAAAGCTGGCGAAATCTTAGAAAAAGAAGGCATTCAATGTAATTTAACGCTGCTATTTGGCTTTGGCCAAGCACGTGCCTGTGCAGAGGCTGGCGTATTTCTAATTTCTCCATTTGTAGGGCGTATTTTAGATTGGTTTAAAGCCAAAACTGGCGAAACTTACACGCAAGAAACTGACCCAGGTGTAGTTTCTGTGCGCGCAATTTATGCTTATTACAAAGCGCATGGCTACAAAACAGTGGTGATGGGTGCTAGCTTTCGTAACGTGGGCGAGTTGATTGCGCTGGCTGGTTGCGATCGCTTAACTGTTTCGCCAAACTTGCTGCAAGATTTAGCCGCAACAGAAGGCACATTGATACGCGTACTAACGGATGGCGGCAAAACATCTACTGCACCAGCCAAAATGACTGAAGAAGAGTTCCGTTTTGAGCTTAACCAAGACGCAATGGCGACTGAGAAATTAGCAGAAGGCATTCGCGGTTTTGTCGCGGATCAAATTAAGCTAGAAGTGGCGTTAGCGGAAAAGCTGTAATTGAGTCTTAATATAAAATCATAAGCCAGCCTAGCTTAAAACCTTGCTTAAAACGATGGTTAGGCCAGCTTAAAAGTAACACAGTTGTAATAATTGGGGTTTAACATTGACAACCATAAGCTGGACAATTATCATACTGCGTCCAGCTTAAAATTCGCTAAACGCAAGTAGCAATAGGCTTTGCGAGCAATTAGCAAAACAATTTAGTTGTAAGTTAGTAGTAAGTTTTTGTAATAAAATCTTATAGTTATCGTTAAATATTAACAAAAAACTTTAAGTATTTAGTTACTTATAATAATTTTTAATCGGAGAGTTACCATGGCACAAACCCAAATGGCATTAGATTCATTAGATTTTGACGCAACCGTTGCATTAGCAACAGCTGTTGCACCACACGTGGATATTTTAGAAATCGGTACTCCTTGTATCAAGCACAATGGCATTAAAATGCTTGAAACATTACGTGCAAAATTCCCAAACAACAAAATTTTAGTTGACCTAAAAACAATGGATGCTGGCTTCTACGAAGCTGAGCCTTTCTACAAAGCTGGTGCAGATATCTGTACAGTTCTTGGCTGTGCTGATATTGGTACAATCAAAGGCATTATCGATGTTGCAAATAAATACGGCAAAAAAGCACAGGTTGACTTGATCAACGTGGCTGATAAAGAAGCGCGTACACGTGAAGTGGCTAAATTAGGCGCGCACATCATTGGCGTGCACACTGGCTTAGATCAACAAGCTGCTGGCCAAACACCATTTGTAGATTTAGCAATGGTTGCTGGTTTAAACCTAGGCATTGAAATCTCAGTTGCTGGTGGCGTTAAAGCGGCAACAGCTGCTCAAGTGCGTGATGCTGGCGCTACTATCATCGTGGCTGGTGCTGCGATTTACGGTGCTGCTGATCCTGCTGCTTCTGCTGCTGAAATCACTGCAATTGCTCACGGTTAATACCAACTTATCAATAAGTAATTATTGATATGAGCAATTAAAAATCCCGACTCAGCAATGTGTCGGGATTTTTTTAAATTTGAGGAAAATAATATGGATAATCAAAAACTTATTTTGGATCGTTTAACAACGATTTTGTCAGAAACCGACAAAAGCAACGCTGCAAAATTAATGCAGCTAATAGACGGCGCAGGCCGCATATTTATTGGTGGTGCAGGCCGTTCGCTATTGGTTTCACGCTTCTTTGCTATGCGCTTAGTGCATTCTGGCTACAACGTTAGCATGATTGGCGAAGTAGTGACGCCCGCTATTAAAGCAGGCGATTTACTGCTGCTGGTTTCAGGCTCTGGCGGTACCGAGACATTGCTACCATTTGTGAAAAAAGCTAAATCAGTTGGCGCAAAATTGGCCGTGGTTTCAATGAAAAAAACATCCGCCATGGCTGACGTGGCCGATTTGACCATTCAAATTGGCAACGATGCAAGCTTTCCGCTCACAAAAGGCATGCCAATGGGCTCACAATTTGAGCTTTCAACGCTGATTTATTTAGAAGCAATTATTGCTGATAACATTGCTGCCAAAGGCTTAACCGAAGAAGGTATGCGCGCCATTCACGCTAACTTGGAATAGTTTAGCGTAATTAAAAAACCCCGAGCTTGCTCGGGGTTTTTATTGGCAAAGCACTTCAAGCTGATCAAAAGTCAGCTGTTTTCGATGCAGCGCAGTGGCAATTAAAGCGCCATGCGCACCCATATTTTTAAGCATAGTCAAATCTTCCAAACCACTCACCCCGCCTGCTGCATAGACATTTTTACCACAAGCAAGCTGTATGATTTTATTTAAAATTTTATCATTCACACCTAGGCTCGTACCCACATTGGCCAGCGACATCACAATCACCTCTTGCGGCCAGTATTCGATGTTTGAAAGCAATTCTGCAGGCCCTTGAAAGCCATTCAGCATAAAGTCTAGCGAGAGTACAAAATTGTCATGGAAAGGTTTTTTAAAGCTTAAATAACTTTCTACATCAGAAAAATTTTCACTACCTAAAATTACGTTAGAATGCAACATAACTTGCTGTATTTTTTTATTAATTCCTGCATCAATCCAAAGTTTGAGTTGTGGGAACTGCTGGGAAATAGCGCGAATATGATGGAAGTTGTCGTTCTGCTGCTGTATCGCGTTTAGATCGGCGATATACAATTGTTGGAATGGGTAAACAGTCAGCAAAGCCGCCACAATATCAAGCGGGTTACTAGCGCTTGTAAGCAGCGACTGTATGGGCTGATAATGCTGCCTCTCGCCGCGTTTGGCGTGCACGACAACGCCATTTAGTAAGTCGATTACGGGGATAATTTGCAAGACTTACCTTTCAAAACCATTCCTTTCAAAACTATGCTAATTAAAAAAATATTTGTGTGTGAGTTTATCACTGGCGGTGGCTTAAATGCACAGCCATTACCAGATTCGCTTGCAAAAGAGGGCGCTTTAATGCGCGATGCCTTGCTGTATGACTTATCTAGC
>JANLWF010000359.1:0-2853 GCA_031364385.1 Methylotenera sp. | reverse complement strand
CCCCCCTCAAAACACCAGTGGAACTGCAAAGTCTAAGTAAATTGTTTAACATTAACTATAAAAAAGCTAAATTTTAAAGTCTGTAATTCTTGTGTATTGCAACAATGGTGTTGTGCTGATAGTGTTGCAATATTAGGGTGCACATTAAATGAATAGGCCTTATTAAATCTTACCCTATAACAATATAAGATAGAGAAAAATACATGGAAAATTTGGCTTGGCTGGAGCAGTTTCCGCTACTAATGCACTTGGAACCCAGCGCACTAGAAACTTTAGCAAAATCGGCACGCATTGTAGAGGCACCGATTGGTACTATAGGTTATCGCGAAGGTGGTGCCTGCGGGGCTTATGTCATGCGCCTTGCAGGGCAATCTCGCGTGTATAAAATGTCGGCCAGCGGGCGTGAAATTTTATTGTACCGCGTGGCCGCGGGTGAAACCTGTGTGATTACTACCACCTGTTTATTGGGGCATAGTAATTATCCTGCTTCTACCGTGGTTGAGGAGCCTATTAAGGATGTCATTATTCCATCTACCGCCTTTAACCAATTAATGATAGATTCCGCCGTATTTAGGCGTTTTGTAATGACCAATTATGGCGTGCTGATTAGTGATTTAATTGTGTTACTCGATGAAGTGGCGTTTCACAGTTTAGATGCCCGCTTAGCTAAGATGCTGTTAGATTCTGGTCAAGCAAGTATTGTCCGTACACACCAACTTATCGCAGATGAGCTTGGTACTGCGCGCGAAGTGGTGAGCCGTCAATTAAAACGCTTTGAGCAAAAGGGCTGGGTGACGCTGGGGCGAGGTCATGTGGAGTTGACTAATCGAATTGCTTTGGAAAAGTTAGCCAGCAGCTAAAATTAAACAATTACTAAAATTGGTAGAAAAATATTTCGCTAAGTTTCTAAGTTGGTAAGTTTTTTTAGTTTGTTTAGCTTAATTGGTTAGCAAAGTCATGATTAACATCGCGATGGCCAGCTTCGTCATCTCGAACGGCAATAATCACTTCGCGTAACCGTGCATCTGGGCTTAACTTCCAGTAATCGATGGCAATTTTAGGTGCAGGCACATTGATATATTTGCCACTATCTACACCCGCTAGATATTCAGTGTAACTGATTATTGCTTCTTCCTCAAAGTAACCTACCACGCGATGTGCGGTTTTTGGCGAAATTAAATACAATACAAAAAAACAGTTATAAAAAATGCCTTGTGTCAAAATTATTAAAAAGCGTTCAAACCTGCTGGGCTGTGCAATGTGTACAAACGTCATCAAATGCATGCGTTCGTTTTCAGCTTCTTCTAAAAGCGTTTTAATCCAGCCATTATCAGGTTGCATACTACGCAGAGATTTTAAATGCTGAAGTGCTCCAGCCACCATGCCTGGCACCGCTGCAACTGTTTCTAAAACTACAGCGCGATGACCATAGCGACCACTAAAAAACGTATCGGCAACAAAGCGCAAAAATTTGGTAAAGCCAAATGCAATATGGTCGCTTAATCCAACAGGAATTTTGTGCGAGTGTAAATTGATAGGTTGTATCATCTAAATTGATTTGATTACCAATAATATAGCGGCCAACACAGCCAATACAGCAAAACTACACTGGCTCATTTTGCTAGGTATTTTGTGACTAACAAGCCTAAAAACAAACATACTAGCATTGTGCTGACAACAAATGGCACTGCAATGTTCCAGCTTATATCGCCATGCAGCAAATAAGTAGTTACGCTGCATGCTGAAACTAGCGCTATTGCTGCCAACGAAGTAGCGATGATGGTTTGTGTGTCAAAGTTACTTACTTTGCGCAAACTTGGCACGATGACAAAGCCACCACCCACACCCAGCAAACCAGACAGCAAGCCTGCTACACTGCCTGTTATAACCAGCCTTTTGGTGCAATGAGCACTCCAAAATAATTTGGAAGTAGCAGGGTTTAATACGCATGCAGGGGGAGGATTGTTTTCATTGTTATACACTTTTTCAAAGTCTCGTTTCCACATGCGTGTCGCCACATAAATCAAAATAACAGCAAACATTAAACTAAGATATTGTGTAGGTGCACGCTTGGCAAGCCATACGCCAAGCGGCGCAAACGCAATACCAAATGCGGCCATCAATAACGCCGTTTTGTAGCGCACAGTACCTTTGTTTAAGCCTTGAATTGCGCCCACGCTGGCCGCAGACATTACCGCCAGTAATGCAATAGGCGCGGCTTGAGTCAAGCTTAGATGAAGATCAAACACCAAAAGCGGTATGGCAAAAATACCACCACCAGCGCCAGATAGCGCCAATATAAAGCCTACAAATAGGCCTAGACCTATACTGATGAGTTGAATATCTAGCATAAGATTTATGTTGGCTCGTTAAGTTTGCTGGGGCGTGCTAACCATTCACGGCCTTTAAGCATTAAATTCCAATACACCCAAGGTAGGCCGTACTTTTTAAGCAGCCATGCAGATTTTCTAGGTTTTGTAGAATCCCACGGAAAGCTAGGCAACAGCTTTCCACCAAAGCCAAACTCTGCCAGTATAATTTTACCTTTTTTAATGGTGAGTGGACAGCTGCCATAGCCGTCATATATGGTTGGCAATGCTACGCCAGCGCGATGCGCCAGTAAGTTTTCTGCCACAACAACCACTTGTTTGCGCGCGGCTGCCATGGTTTTTGAGTTAGGCGATGAACACACATCGCCCAAGCTAAAAATGTTGGGATACTTACTGTGCTGCAAAGTCGCCTGATTCACATCTACCCAGCCATCCACATTGGCTAGAGGGCTTTGTTTAATAAAATCTGGTGCCACTTGTGGCGGCACAACATGCATCATATCAAACGTTTTTTCTACTTTTG